>QNBZ01000066.1 GCA_003644295.1 Planctomycetota bacterium | reverse complement strand
TAGAAAATGGCAGATAGGCCAGGTTAAAAACAGCCGCTTAGCTCCGCAGCTAGCTGCGGAGCTAAGCGAACATAAACCTGGAAAAGTGTTACCCATGTAGTCGGTATAAAGTGTTACCCATGTAGTCGGTATAAAGTGTTACCCATGTTTCAGTTGACACAGAAAAAATTGATATTATTCCATATTTTCTCCAGCCGTTTTTTCCCTGCGTTCGGATTTGTAGCGTTTTTCTATCAGCTTTGTCAGATGCGTCAACCCAATAAGAACCAAAATCGCTATCAGAGTAACCAATCCCCCCAGAGTATACATACCTGCTCCACAGGCCATACCGACGCTTGCTACGAGCCAAATTGTTGCCGCTGTTGTTAGTCCGTGTACGCCTCCTCTGTCCTGAATGATGGCGCCGGCACCAATGAAGCCGACGCCCGTAACTATTTGTGCCGCTATTCTGGTAACTGAGTCGGATTCGATACCTATTCGTTTGGAAATTATAGTAAATACTGCTGCACCGAGGCATATTAAGACATTAGTCCTCAGCCCGGCGGACTTGCCGCTGATTTCTCTCTCCAGCCCAACTGCTGCACCGAATATGACAGCTAAAATTATGCCGAATAAATCAGCCCAAGCCACGTTCTTACCTTTCTATTAGTGTCTCATCAACCTGCATACCAAAGTGCCTGCCGGCCTTTTCGATATGGCCGAGAACCTTATCGCCCGGCGCCAGCTTCGTAACCGAAATCGCTTTGCCGTCCGGCGAGACTAATCGAATCGTTTCCGCGTTTTGCATAACAAGCGTTATCGGCTCTCCTTCGGCTTCGGCCTCGATAAGGAGCATAGGCCGTTTTTCGATTTTGTTTCTGCCTAAATATGCGGTTTGGCTTTTGCCCTGAAAATCCACTACCAGCACTTCATCGCCGGACTTCAGGTCTGCGAGATATTTGGTTTTGCCATTTGGAGCTAACGTATATGCGTGCACAGCGCCGGCATTGACTCGAAATGGCCGGGATGCCACGTACGGATTATCGATTGATTCGGAATGCACTAAAAAGAAACCCGAAGCGGTATTGCCTACGAGCATTCCTTCACCGAGGGTCATTTGAGTGCAGGTGTCAAGGCAAGCCCTGTCGCCCATACCGAGTTGTTTTGTTTTTGTGATGGTGGCTGTTACAAGAGAAATTTTTTCGCTTATGCCGTGGACGATTTCTGCGGTTTTTTTGATTTCGTTTATGTTGGTGGTATTCAGCACAACGCCCTCAACGCCTTTTTCGAGGATTTCGACCATCAGCTTGGCTTGTTTGCTGTTTTCGACCTGCACCATAATATTTTTACCTCGTTTGGCTAATAGGTTTTCGATTGGTATAATAGTCCAGTCGAGCATTCGCAGGACAACAATTTTGCTTTCCGGCACAGCCGCAGCTTTATCTTCGTCGGCTTTGCTTTCAATGTCGATGAACTCGACATCGACGCCTGGCTTAATATCGCCGTTTTTCTCGACCGTTTTGATTTTTCCGAACTGATGGATGGTGTCGCTTTTTCCATCGGGGATAACTACTGCTTCAGCTCCGCTCTCCAGTGCCGCTATCGCAATTTCCTTGTTATATGGAATTGCATTTACCCACAATTTTTTCATCGAACTTATTCCTTACTCCGGTTTTTGCTTTTCGTGCAGGAAATTTCTTACTGCATCAGCTAATTCGGGTATTTTGCTGCGAACGATGTCCCAGAGAATATCGTTGTCAATACCAAAATAAGCATGGGCGAGCATATTCCCACAAGCCCGCAGCTTTTCGCCATTCTATCTCTGGCAACAATACCCTAACATCATCAGGAATATGCTTGGCTGCTTCTACGATAATCTTGAGGTTACGAACCACGGCGTCATAAGTTCTATCGTCATTCGTGAACTCCTCGGATGTTAGCTTCTCGGTGAAACGCAGGATTTTTTCACAGCTTTCCATGATGTGTCCGAGGTACAATTCCAACTCACGCGACATGAATTAGCTCCTGTTCAATCAGTTGGCTCATACGAGGTCGGAGAGCATTTCTGGTTACCAAGTCAATCTGCTTGCCAAGCAAATCCTCCGGGTAGAACTTCAAATCCATAAAACTATCGAAGTTTGGCTTTTTATCAAATTCCACCAGTACATCCACATCACTGTTTTCGTCCGCCTGGTCACGTGCAACTGAGCCGAAAATCGAAAGTTCCCTGACCGGAAAAAGCTGCCGTATTTGCCCTGCGTGATTGATAAGCTGAATTAAAATTTCCTGTCTGTTCATATTTTGAATTATACTTTTTTCTGACTACTTCTCAATATCACAATTGCTTCTTCGATGCTTGCGCCTTTGTGAACCATTTTGCTTAACGCCTCGACCATTTTGTCCGGGGTTTTATGCTGGAAAGCATTTCGACCAATCGATACGCCTGCGGCGCCGGCTGCCAGCGCTCCTTCGACCATTTTGAATATGTCCTCATCGCTGTCCATTTTCTCTCCGCCGGCAATCACCACCGGCACAGGGCAGCCCTGAACTACTTGATTAAAACTTTCAACGCTGCCGGTATAGACGACTTTGACAATGTCTGCGCCTAATTCGGCACCGACCCGGGCGGCGTGCTTGACGTTGGCGACATCATATTCGTTTTCGATTTTCGCCCCGCGGGTGTACATCATTGCGATAAGCGGCATTTGCCATTCCAGACACTGTTCGCTAACATAGCCCAGTTGACTTAACATTTCCTTGTCGGTTTCGGCCCCAAGATTTATATGGATAGAGACCGCATCGGCGCCGAGTTTGATGGCTTCTTCAACTGTGCAGACCAGCTCTTTTGCATTTGGGTCGGGACTTAGCGATGTCCCACCTGACAGATGGATAATTAGTCCGACGTCTTTGCCGGTGCCTCTATGGCCTGTACGGACGATGCCTTTGTGCATCAGGATTGCGTTTGCTCCGCCGGCTACAACCTTGCTGATGGTCGTTCTCATATCGGCCAGTCCTTCGACAGGCCCGACTGTAACACCGTGGTCCATTGGGATAATCACAGTTTTGCCGGAATTGCGGTCGATTATCCTCTCCAGACGAATTTCTTTTCCTATCATTTCCGAATCTCCAATTATGAATTAACTCTTATAGAATTTACCTGAATCGCCTCGAAACACAAGAAAAAAACTGATTTAATTCATAGTTCATTGTTTATTGCTTGGTTCAAAATTGTAAATATTGATGCCTGTATATTCTTGTATCTATTTTTTTACTTTTTACTTTTTACTTTTTTGTTATATTTGCGTTATGCATACGAAATTGACTGTTCCCATAGCAGCTAATGATTTCGACATGGCAAAAGAGCAAATCAAGGCCGCCAAAGCCGCCGGCGCCGAGATACTCGAATTACGAGCCGATTACCTTGAAAACCTCACTCCCATTTTAGTAAAAAAAATAATCGCCGAAATCAAAAATTCCGCTGGCCGGCCGCTGCCGCTGCTCGTTACCTGTCGCGACAAACAGCAGGGCGGCATCATCGGCTATCCGGACCGGCTGCGGGTTGATGTGCTTACCGCTGCCTTGAAAGCCGGCGCCGATTTTATTGACTTCGAATATGAAAAATTCTTCTCTGTGGAAAATCAGGAGAGGATAAAAGTGGCGCTGTCGCAAAGTTCAAAAGCCATGCTGATTTTATCAGCTCACAACTTCGAGACAAAATTCGATAATATCGTCAAACTGCATCGGCACATCGGGACTTTATACTCCGCCGCAATTCCGAAGCTGGTCTATACTGCTAATCATATTAACGATTGCTTCGACGCCTTTGATTTACTGCATAGTACCGGCGGCGAGAGAATTGTCTTTTGTATGGGGTCTGCCGGCCTTGTCAGTAGAATTATTGCAAAGAAACTGAATTCGTTCTTAACCTTCGCAAGTGTTGATGACAAGACAGCAACGGCGCCGGGACAGCTAACCGTTGAGCAGTTCAAAAAGTTGTATCGCTATGATTCTACAAATGCCGATACTGAACTCTATGGAGTTATCGGCTCTCCGGTTGCTCATTCGTTAAGCCCTGCTGTTCATAACGTCTGTTTTGCCGAAGCTAAAGTTAATAAGTTGTATCTGCCGTTGCTTGTTGAAGGCGGAAAAGATGAGTTTGACCGGTTTATGGACAACATTTTAGCCAGAGAATGGCTCGGATTTGCCGGCTTTAGCGTAACAATTCCTCATAAGCAAAATGCTCTGGATTACGTCAGAGAAAAACACGGTTTCATAGAGCCGTTAGCTGAAAAAATTGGAGCGGCCAATACGATTCTCTCTGGCGCCGATGGTCAACTGGCCGCCTAC
Source organism: Planctomycetota bacterium (assembly GCA_003644295.1). GTDB lineage: Bacteria > Planctomycetota > Phycisphaerae > Sedimentisphaerales > Anaerobacaceae > B140-G9. The sequence continues at coordinate 2,709 of QNBZ01000066.1, read as the reverse complement.
AATACCGATTACGCCGGCGCTTTGGATGCGATTACTTCGACTTTGGGAATTAGCCGGTCTGATTTGAATGGTTTGTCTGTTGCTGTTGTTGGCGCCGGCGGTGTCGCAAGAGCCATAGTAGCAGGCCTGACTGACGCAGGTGCCAAAATCTGTATTTACAACCGTACCGTCAAAAAGGGTCAAAAACTTGCAGACGAATTTGGTTGTGATTTTGCGCCTTTGGGCGACTTGTCGAGATTAGATGCGAAGTTGGTTATTAACGCTACCAGTATTGGAATGCACCCGGATATTGACGCAACGCCGATACCGCACTGGTGTTTGAAAAAAGATATGACTGTTTTCGATACTGTTTATAATCCCGCCGAGACATTGCTGTTGAAGCAGGCGAAGGAAGCTGGCGCAAAGACAATTGATGGCCTGTCGATGTTCATCGGTCAAGCCGCCGCCCAGTTTAAACTTTTCACCGGCAAAAAACCTGATACGGAGCTTATGCGAAAAACTGTTGCCAGTTATGATTTGCTTTGGTAACATACATAAGCACTATGAAAAAAGTTATCGATGTCCGGATAGGACAAGTCAAAGTACAACAGGGAAAAGTAATATTGGAATCGAGAGCTATAGGTTCCTGTATTGCCATTGTCGCTTACGATGTTACCAAGGGTATCGGCGCTTTGGCGCACGTTATGCTGCCCGGCAGAGCGCCTGCTGATAAAGAAACAAGCCAAAAAACAAGATATGCCGCTGATGCCATCGACGCAATAGTTAGTAAGATGGCTCGGCTGGGGTCGAAAAATGGCGACATCGAAGTTGCTCTGGTCGGCGGGGCAAACGTACTCAATAAAAAGGATGACACTATCTGCAAAGATAACATCGAGTCGGTTCTGGGGCTGTTGGAAAAAAAACGTTTGAAGGTAAGAGCGCAGAGCATCGGAGGAACAAACAGAAGAAACGTCTTTTTCGACATCGGGCGTGGAGTTGTATCCTACAGCGAAGGCAACGGCGACAAAGTACAACTGTGGAGGCCATAAGATGGGGCAAAAACCTGAAAAACGAAACGGCAGATACAAATTTTTTATAGTGGCCGGCCTTCTGGTAGTCGTTTCTGCTCTGACATGTTATTTTCACTTGGTATTTGGAATCGGCGCTGTTTTTACACATCTCTTTTATATTCCGGTTATTTTAGCATCCTTTTGGTGGAGGAGAAAAGGCGTAGCTGTGGCTGTGCTTTTGGCGGTATTGTTGGTTTTCAGCCGTATTTTTCTTGGAGCGAATGTGGTAACTGTCAATGATTATCTTCGAGCGGTTATGTTTATAGTTATCGGCTTTGTAGTTGCCCAGTTAAGCAGGCGGATTGCACAGGAGCACCAGCAGCTTGAAGCCGTCAATCAACAGTTAAGAGCTAGCGAGCAGCAACTCAAAGCCGCCAATCAGCAGTTAAGGGCCGATGAGCAGCAGCTTAGAGCCGCTAACCAGCAGTTAAGAGCCGATGAGCAGCAACTCAAAGCTGCCAATCAGCAGTTAGGGGCCACCGAGCAGCAGCTCAAAGCTGCTAACCAGCAGTTAAGAGCCGGTGAGCAGCAACTCAAAGCCGCCAATCAACAGTTAAGGGCCGATGAGCAACAACTCAGAGCTGCTAACCAACAGTTAAGGGCCAGCGAGCAGCAGTTGAGAGCGGAGAAAGAAAAGGCCGAGAAATACTTCGATGTGGCCGCAACTATAATGGTCGTTATCGGGCTGGATGAGAAGGTTGTCCGCATCAACAAAAAGGGATGTGAGATTCTGGGATACAAACGGAGCCGGATTATTGGGCGCAACTGGTTTGACAATTTTCTGCCGGAAAATATTCGGCAAGAAGCAAAAAAAGTTTTTCAGCAGTTGATTTCAGGGAAGATAAAATCGGCTGAGTACCACCGCAATCCGGTTTTAACCAAAACTGGTGAGGAAAGGATTATTGCCTGGCATAACGCGATATTAAAAGACGAGCAGGGCAAAATAAGCGGAACGTTGAGTTCCGGTAGTGATATTACAGAGCGCAAGAAAGCAGAAGATGCCCTGAGGGAGAGCGAGGAGCGGTTCCGGAACCTGATGGAATATATTCCGGGAGTTTCCGTACAAGGATATGACATAGACGGAATTGTCTTTTATTGGAACAAAGCAAGCGAGGACATTTATGGTTACACCGCTGATGAGGCAATGGGGAAAAACCTTGGGGACCTGATAATACCGTCTGATTTGAAACCTCTTTTCGAAAAAGGACTTGAAGTAGCAAGAACGATTAACAGCTCCGGTGAACTTTTACCTGCCGGCGAACTAATGCTGTTGCATAAGAATGGCCATCTGGTACCAGTATATTCAATACACACCGCTGTCAAAGTCGGAGGTAAAAAGCCTTTGTTGTTTTGTATTGATGTGGATTTATCCGAACGAATGCAGGCAGAGAAGAAACTTCTTAGCTATCAGAAGCAGCTTAAAGCTCTGGCTTCGCAATTGACGCTGGTCGAAGAGAATGAAAGGCACCGCATTGCTACCGACCTGCACGCCACAGTTGCTCAGTCCCTGGTCATTTCCAAAATCAAACTGGATGCGCTTCGCACATCTGTACCTTCACGGGATATTGCCAAGACGTTGGGCGAAGTTTGTGAGTCGCTCGACGAGACCATTCAAGGAACCCGGTCATTGACATTTGACCTGAGTTCTCCTATACTCTAT
>QNBZ01000065.1 GCA_003644295.1 Planctomycetota bacterium | reverse complement strand
TTTGGCTACCTCTCTCTGCAATGCCCGGCGTGAACCGGCATCCCGGAAAGAAGTGGCTGCAAAAACCTCTGCGGGTCTAACCAGATTAACAATGACATCGACATTGTCCCGTCCGCTTTCAAATGCCTGCATAATCTCTTTCGCGCTAATGAGTTTTTCAGCGGGCGAACGTTCCTGCTGCTCCATCGATATACTGTTACCGGCGAGGTCGGCACGTTCCCATGAACCGCTATGGTTGTGTTTTATATATGCTTTCGCGCCTGTCTGCGTGCCGGACGTATCATCTGATGCGTTTTCGCCGCTGTAGTCCCAGTAGCAATCGAAATTGAGTTGGTTTGGCTCAATGCGAATGTCAGGGATGCAGGAAATACATTCCACCGAAGCTACATAATCATTATTGCCGCCGTCGCAGGGTATCCCGCTGTAGATTGGGCCGGACTCTGTACCCGGAGCAACGAAAAGCCGATAAGTCCCCGGCGTTGGAACAACAGCCGAAACAACAGCCGGTTGCTCCAGGTCGCCATAACCATCAGCAAGAATTTCAATTGGATTACATCCTTCTTCGAGTATAAATACCGCCGAAGGAAACATTGACTCAACAGTAAAGGTAAGCTCTGCGCTTCCACCGCCCATTTCCGGGACATCGATGGTGTACCAGTCGGTATCCCTCTCGCCGCCACCTCCGAGCGGGTCGTCCTGTGCCCATACAGTTCCGCAGACGGTATTGCCGCAACTTATTGGCTCGAAATACGGATTGGTCATATTACAGCCGCCATTGGTATCCTGGCCACAAAGCTCATTTTCCTCAGCAGCGCCGGGCGGACAAATACTACCCGTCAAACAGAGACTTAAGTCATTTTCCCAGGTAACCAGTTCATAGCCGTCCCACTGATAGCAGAAGCTATCGCCTGTTCCCGAACTCATCCATAGAAACCAGCAATTCGGGTCGCCTGTCCCCTGGATTGATACCCATCCCGATGGCAGATAGCAGCACTCTTCAAGGTCTATGTGATATTCATAGAGAGGAAATGTATCGTAGTAATAAAGGCCTGTATCGGTCTTTGATGGAGTAACGGTGTACGTGCATACCTCGGTGCCGGGGCTGCCATTAGCGTCTTCATAGAACTTAATCTCGAATGTATCGACTATTTTTTCACACGATGACCACTCGTACCCATCGTGAAAAGCGTTGATTCCCCACCAGTGAACATCACAGATTTCACTATCGAGGCCGGAGAAGTTTTCATAGACCAGATACGGCGGCGAAACAACAGCATCACTGGTAAAGGCCGTCCAATTGTCATTAGGCCCGTGAACCGGCTGACCGAAAATCGTACCCGGTGGACAATCCAATCCCTGCTCATAAATAGCATCGCCGCCGCCATTGGCCGTTACTTGTAGAGTACCAACTCTTGCGGTTGCAGCGGTTAATTCCTCAGCGCTGGCCGAGACACGCTGTCGGGAAAGGAGTGATAGTTCCTGACATCGAGAACTGCCCGTGTTTTTCCCGGATTCGGAATAGATATTCCTGTCCGAAGCGCTGCCTGCCTGTGGCAGGGCTAACAGCACAGCCAAAACCAAACTCCGAATTGGAATACTGCTTGTTGAAACTAACCGTCTCGTAACATGCCCTTCTGTATCTAAACGGAATTGACATTGCTTTAATGCAGCTTATATCGCCTGTGAGCAAAATGAGCTTTACAGAACAAAACCCGTCCTCCATCCTCTCCGGACGATTTACACAGTTTGACACGTTCGCTCGCTAAAGTCAAGAGAATTATCGAACTGACGCTGAAGGGAACCACTTTCGTTCGGGCGTGAATCATTACAAAACATTATTTTCGGTCTAAAAGTTGCGTTTAAGTCATTAAACTTTAACAGCTCTTTTAGCCGACTCAACCGTGTTATAAAGCAGCATAGTGATTGTCATCGGGCCGACTCCGCCCGGCACGGGGGTAATAAACGAGGCCTTTTCCGAAACCGGCTCGAAATCGACATCGCCCACGAGACGGTAGCCCTTCTTTTTTGTTGCGTCCTCGATGCGGTTGACGCCGACATCAATTACAACAGCACCTTGCCTGACCATATCTGCCGTAATGGTATTGGGCCGACCAGCGGCGGCTATGACAATATCGGCCTGCCTTGTGTGTTCGGCCAAGTTCTTGGTACGGGTATGACAGACGGTTACAGTGGCGTTTCCCGTGGCGTTCTTCTGAATAAGCATATTAGCCAACGGCTTGCCTACGATGTTACTTCGTCCAACTATCACAACGTTAGCTCCCTCGATAGTTACACCGCTGCGGAGCAATAGTTGAATAATCCCGTGTGGTGTGCAGGGCAGAAACGCTTCTTCGCCTACCATCATTTTGCCTACATTCATCGGATGAAATCCATCGACGTCTTTAGCGGGGTCGATTGCCAGAAGAACCTCGGATTCGTCAAGCCCTTCCGGTAGAGGCAACTGTACTAATATGCCATTGATTTTTGGGTTCGTATTCATCTTTTTTACCAGAGCGAGTAAATCCTCCTGTGAGGTTGAAGCAGGCAGACGGTTATCATCGGAGTAAATCCCGACATCTTCGCAGGCGCGTTCTTTGGCCGTAATGTATGATTTTGAAGCTGGGTCGTCGCCGACTAATATAACACCAAGTCCCGGCACAATGCCTTTTTGTTTGAGCTTGGCCACCTGCTCTTTCAGTTCCGCCCGCAGAGTTGCGGCTACCTGTTTGCCGTCTATAACTTGTGCTGCCATTGGTTTGCTGCTCCTTCAAAACAATCCGCGTACTTTGCCGGTGTTGACATCCACATCAATCCGGCGAAAAGCTGGGTTTGACGCCGTTCCGGGCATCAGTTTTATCGCACCGGCCACCGGTGCAACAAAGCCGGCCCCTTTATACACAAGAATGTCGCGGATTGGCAACTCCCAATTTCTGGGTCTGCCCTTAATATCCGGGTCGTGCGACAAGCTGAGGTGCGTTTTAACCATACACGTTCCAAGTTTGCCGGCCTGCCGGTCGGCTTCAATGGCCTTTGCTTTTTCCAATGCCCCGTCGGTATAGGTTACGCCGCTGGCTCCATAGATTTCTTTGGCAATTAGTTCAATTCGCTTTCTCAGAGGAGTGTCGAGTTCATACAAGAACCTGAAGCTGTTTTTTTTATTACAAGCGGCAATCACGGTCTCGGCCAGTTCGATTGCGCCGTCTCCGCCCTTTAGCCAGTGGTTGGAAACCGCAGCCAAAGCGCCATTTTGTTCGGCGACTTTACGCACAAGCGATATTTCAGCTTTGGTATCCGTGTGAAAGCTGTTTATGCAGACTACCGGTTGCACGCCACTTTTTTTGACGGTTTCGATATGAGCAATAAGATTTTCACAGCCCTTTTCAAGCAGTTCAAGATTTTCTTCGGTGTATTCGGTGCTTAGCGGCATTCCGGGTTTTACAGCAGGACCGCCGCCGTGCATTTTCAGGGCCCGGATTGTTGCGACAATAACAACCGCACTTGGTGTCAGCCCGGACATACGGCATTTCAAGTTCCAGAACTTCTCAAATCCAATATCTGCTCCGAAGCCGCTTTCGGTTACGTGATACTCACCGAGTTTGACGCCGAGCTTGTCGGCGACAATCGAACTTTGTCCGATAGCGATATTGGCAAACGGGCCAGCGTGGACAAAGACGGGCTGGCCCTCGATGGTCTGTAACAGGTTCGGATTAATAGCTTCAAGCATCCAGGCCGTCATAGCCCCATCGACTTCAAGGTCTGCGGTAGTAACTTCATTTCCTTTTTTGTCATAAGCGACAACGATTTTTGCCATTCGCTCTCGCAGGTCTTTTAAGTCCATTGCGACTGAGAGTATCGCCATAACTTCACTTGAAACAGAAATTTGAAATCCCGAATCCATTTCATAGCCGTCCATTTTTCCGCCCAGTCCAATCCTGATGTTGCGCAGCGCCTGGGCACAAAAATCTATCACCCACTTCATTTGAACAGTTTCCGGGGCAATATCAATTCGCTTTAAGTGGCTCTTTGCCAGCCGGGCGTCGTCATAGTTGTTTTCGTGCTGCATACGCGAGCTGAGAGCTACCATCGCCAGATTGTGGGCATTCGTGATGGAGTCAATATCGCCTGTAAGCCGGATGCTAAGTGGCGTCAGCGGAATGCACTGAGCCAGGCCTCCGCCGGCAGCCGAACCCTTGATATTGAAAGTCGGGCCGCTACTTGGTTGGCGAATCGCTCCGACAACCCGCTTGCCAAGTTTGCCGAGACCTTCGAGCAGACCAATGGCGGTGGTTGTCTTTCCTTCACCCAACGGCGTCGGTGTAATAGCGGTAACATCGATGTATTTTGCCGTTGGCGCATCGGACAGTCGGGTAAGGGCTGCTGAATAATCTACTTTGGCCAATGTTCGTCCCATAGGAATCAGTTCATCTGGCTGCAAGCCCATCTCGTCAGCCAACTGGCTGACAGGTTTCATAGTCGCCTCGGCGGCTTCGGCAATCTGCCAATCCTTCATCTTTACAGGGTCAAGCGTCATAGTTCATCTCCATTGAGTAAATGAGTAGAAGCGTAGAATAGTAGATGAGTAATGCATCCACTCTTTTACTTAAACACAGATAACTATTATCCAAAAAAGCTATTGAAGGGCATACAACTGGCGGGCTTTTTTTTTGTACTATGCTGCTATTTAGACGGTTATAGCTTCAAATGCGGTTTTGTCGCCAGCCCCTATAAGCACATTTAATTTTTATGACCAGTCTAATCGGCAGATTGCGGAATCGTCTGGCAGGCCCGCAGCGCACGAGATAACCCGGGGATTACGGCGGAAATGTTGTTTATCTCATCGGTCCCGACAAGGTCGGGGTCGGAAATTCCAGACCGACGGTAAATCAATATAAAACCCTGCGATGAACCGAACCGCCCTAACGGAATTGTTACGACTGATATGTTCTTTAGAACACTTAACCCCGACTGGTCGGGGTGCAAACCCATTGCAAACATATCATTGAGTGTGCATACCCTGTTTGACTTGCAGATGTTATCAACAAGCTCAGGACTGAAACAATTCTCAAGACCCCGCTCTTCCAGAGTGATTGGCTGGTCGCTTTCAAGCCCCGACACGAGCCGGGGTGGCTCGAAGTTTTCTCTGCCACGCAAAAAAAAGCTGACTTTGACACCGGCAATTTCGTCTCTGATGAGCTTACCGGTCGTGTACAGAAGCATATTCAAATCAGTCATCCCGACAATTGACTCGTAGAAATTCGCTGCGAAGCTGATGGTGCGCAGTTTTTTGATAAAATCCCTCTGTGCTGCAATCAGGTCGTTGCAGAGTATATCTATTTTCTCAGCCAGCTTTTTATATCGTTGTTTATAATCCATAGAGACAGCGTACAGCATTCAGAAAAAGAAAGGTTTATTTACTACCCGCTGAATGCTGTGCTTATCTTCGACTTAGTTGCCGATGTGCTTTAAGTGCAGCTGAACATTAAAAACCCTCCCTGCCGACAGCCCTATAAATACAGCGGACAGCGTACAGCGAACAGGAAAGCTGTACGCTGAACGCTGAATGCTGAACGCTGTACTTATGTGTTTTCGGACTTTTATTTACAGGGCAAAGAAATCGTTACGGTGGTTCCGCTGCCGGGCTGACTTGTTATCTTTAACGTCCCCCCGTTTAACTGGAGCAGTCGCTGAGTGTAGGCAAGGCCCATTCCACGTTTTCGCCCCGCTGGTCGGCTGCTGAAAAACGGGTGAGTCGCTTTTTGAACAGTATCAGCATCCATTCCACAGCCGAAATCGGTGAGCGTCAGTTTCACAGAATCCCCGGACTTATCCAAACCAGCTGTAACCTTTATTGGCCCGACCTGCTCTGGGTAGGATTCAACGGCATTGCGAAGAACATTTGCAATCGCTGATGCAACCTGGCCGGAATCGACAAAAATATCTCCGACCTCTTCAGTTATGTGGATTTGGACGTCGAGCGGTTCTGCATTTAGATTTTGCCGGGTTAATTGTATAGCTTCATCGAGGATTTGTTTAATGCTTATCCGCACAGGAATTGGTTCTCTCGGCCTGGCAAAGCCCATCAGCCCTTCGATAATCCCGACCAGTTCACCGGCATTTTCCTGAATCTGCTCTAACTGATGTTTCTTCTCAGGGTCTGTTTCCTTTTCAGCCAACATTTGCGCTCTGCCGGATATGACCGAGAGGGGATTATTCAATTCGTGCGCCGCCCCCGCCGCCATCTCGGCTAAAGCGCCAAGAGAATTGTCTTTTTCAATCCGTTGCGAGCCATCTGTCGTGGTAAAGAGCGACGCAAACCTCTCGGCGAAACGCTGCTGTTCCGTCCAGCCGTAAGCCATACCTAAAACAGCCCCGCCAATCGAAGTAACCGATTTGAGTTCTTCCTTGAACTGCTCCGGCCCAGCAGGGCAGCGAAGCTCAAAAACGATTACACCAATTGTTCTGTCGGCCAAAAGCAGCGGCGTTAATTTAGTCCGACTCAATTCGAAATTGATGTCTAATTGCTCAAACAGCCAGTGAAGATGCACATCATTGGCGTTAAGAATCGTGCCGGCAGACGACAGAGACGGCGGTACCGGCTCCGAATCAGTGGGAGGCCTTAAGCAAACCATCTTTGTTTGCGATGCGTTTTCCACAACGACTGCTTCGAGAAGCCCCGAACCGTCTCCTGTAACTAAATACATACAGACCGGCCCTGTCTGGTAAAATCTCTGCCAGCAGATAGCAAAACTTTCCGCGGCACCAATGGCCCCGTCAGCCGGCTTTATACTCAACAGAAAATCTTTTACAAAATCCAGATGTCTTGAAACGGTTTGCATCCGGTGATTTTCGACTAACAGTTTTGTATGCTCGCCTGCTAACTGGGCGGCGAGGGCGCTAATAGCGTTATCGTATCGTGCCTGCGCCTTCGGTGAATCCAGGTCAAGAACTTTGCACCTTTGTTCAACCTGCTCGGCTAAGCCGCTGCGGATTTGCCCCAGTTGCTCGGTACTTATCGAAAGCAATTGTACGGTTGCCGCCGGCAAATCAGCCGAATCGT
>QNBZ01000064.1 GCA_003644295.1 Planctomycetota bacterium | reverse complement strand
TCCTAACATTTGAATTTATGGATCAAAGCATTCCGTTTTGATACGGAATTAAACTCATTAACAAACTGGATTCCTGCTTTCGCAGGAATGACAATGCCCAAAATCAAACGTTATGGACTACTAGGGGGTTTTATTTTATTTCAACTTATCTTCAATCGCATCGAGCAGGTCGTCGGATATTTCGGCCCCTAACCGCTCGGCTGTTTTTATGTGTTTGGCTGCCAGCTCATAGTTTCCTTTGTTGGCGTATGCTGCTCCGAGGTTATAATGTATCGTACCGTCATCGGGCTTTATACGAATGGCTTTTTTATACTGTTCAATAGCTGCGTCATATTTTTCCTTGCTGAAATAGGCATTGCCAAGATTTGCCAAAGCGGCCACCATATCCGGCTCAATAGCTAGCGCCTTTTTGTATGCGCGAATTTCATCATTCACCAGCCCTTGCTTATTGTAGCAAACCGCCATACCGTAATATGCATCAGCCAGGTCTTCCTTTAGCATCAAAGCTCTTTGATAATGATATATTGCTTCCCTGTAATCGCACATTTGGCTGTAAACACTGCCCAATTGGCTGTACAACTCGGCGTTTTTCGGCTCCCAGATGAGCGCCCGTTTCAATTGCGTCAGTGCCGGCTCAAACATCTCCTTCCTGCAATAAACATTGGCGAGATTTTTGTAGGCATCTATGAAATTCGGGTCCAGTTCGAGCGACTGGATGTATTCACTGATTGCATCGTTCAGCCAACCTTGTTTAGTGTATGCGTTCCCAAGATTGTTATGCGTCTTGGCATCGGATGGATTGATTTTCAAAGCCGTCTCGTATTCGGATATAGCGTCTTTTGTTCTGCCTTCTCTGAGATAAACATTACCGAGGTTTGTGTGGGATTCAGCTAATAATGGGTTTATCTCAACCGCTTTTTCGAGTGTTTCCAAGGCCGATTCGGTATCGCCGATGTCATTGTAGCTGTTGCCTAAATTATTAAACAGACAGCCAAGCGTCTGTATTTTGTTAAGATTTTCCATATAAATGCTGTCGTTATCGCCTTCCGGCACTTTGAACTTCTTTATGTAGTGTTCATCATCGGCAAATCCGCCTTTGCTGGTCGTTTCGATATTAAAACGTACCCGTCCGTCATCGTATCTGACAAAAAAGTGTCCCGGCACGACAACGCCGTATAAAGGCAGCCCCAGTCGTTCGCCGAGCGAAAGATAAAGAATCGATAAACTCAAACAATACCCGCGTTTTCTGTCCAGAACGGAGTGCAGGAACAAATCGTTTGGATCATTCGCTTCTGGAACCGACTTGAAACCTAATTCGTCAAACAAATATTTATTTATCACCGCAATTGCTTTATGGTTTGCTTTCAGTTTTTTGCTTCCGAGCCGGATGCGAATTTCAAAAGCCATATCATCCAATTTTGATATATATCTTCGTCCGTGTACCATATCACTCCACTGCTCTGAAACAATCAAAACAGCGGTAGCCAAATCTACTTCTTCTGGCTCTGTTCGCAGAATTTGTCGCATCGACCTTGCGTACAGACCGCTCTTGCCTTCGTTGGCCAACGGCTCACGCCGACCGTAAGATAGCCCTGTCGAGAGAATCAAAACACAAATTGTTACCGAAAGGAACTTTTGCATAACTCCTCTACGATATACGATATACTATTCAACGACCACTTCGATTTCAACCGGCACACCGGCAGGGCGACGCCTGAACAAATTAATCCTCATCCATTTGTTGCTCTTGAATCTCCAGCGGTTTGCCAGCCCGGAAACGATGATGTTAATTGTCGCTGCAATCCAGGGGCCTAACGACCCAAGCTCTGGAAAGAACTTCACGATAAACAAACCGCCTAATCCCAATACCATCATCGTTCCTACCGATGAGACAGCCGCCAGCCACATTGTATCGCCCGCCCCGCGCAGCGAACTGCTGTAAATAATAGTTGCAGCGTCGAAAACCTGGAATATCGCCGCACAAATCAGGATATTAACGCCCGCCTTGATTACCTTATCGTCAGAGGTCCAGAATGTCATTAGAGAATCCCTGAATACGAAAAAGCAAAGCCCCGCCAGTCCCATATAAACCAGTGCGATTCGCAGGCAAGCATTGGTCTGTTTAATTGCTACATCTTTTTTACCTTCGCCAATTGCTTTGCCAGCCGCCGCTGTCAGTGCTGTTCCTATCCCCACAATCGGCATAACTGATACATTTATGCAGGCAAAGACAGCACTTGTCGCCGCTGATGCCTCTTTGCCGAATTTGCCTACCAGCCCGAACAAAATCATTCCCCAGAACGCAATAGTTACCATTAGTCCGAATCCCGCTGGAAGGCCTACTTTCAAGAGGTCTCTTATTTTGCCAAAATTAATATTCAGTGCTTGTCTGCTCTTGAAAGTTGCGTTTATATCACCGGTCAGAAACACTGCCATTCTTATCCCTGCCCCGACCGCAATACCGATAAACGTCCCCCAACCTGCGCCTGCAATTCCCATTGCCGGAAAACCGAACTTGCCGAAAATCAATACGTAATTGGCCGCAACATTGACCGCCTGCCCGCATAACGCTGCATACATCGTAATAACAGGCCGGTGTACGCCCATAAAGAATTGACTGCTCGACCAGATGAACACCGCTAAAAACTGGCTATACAGCATAATCCGAAGGTATGTAACCTCCATATTGACAACTACCGGCCCATGCCCCATTGCGGTGAATATCCACGGTGCTGCTGGCCACATAATCGCAATCACGAACACAAAATATGCCAGGCCCATATATATCACCTGCCAGCAGTAATTAGAACACGCTCTTTTGTCATCTCTGCCGAGACTCTGGCTCACGAAAGTATTCACGCTTGTTATCACGCCCATCGCAAAGCTGGCCGGCAGAAAACTGACGATCCCCGCCGGCAGGATGGCAGCTAATGCTTCTGTCCCTAAACGCGAAACCATAAACCTGTCAACGAACTGCATAACGGTGAAGGATATGTTTGTTACCACCATCGGCGCCGCCAGCTTCAGCATATATTTAAGTGAAGTTTCGTCAGCAACCCGATGTTGTGAGTGTGAACCTGATTTGTCAGTCATTACGTGTTGCACCCGAATTTTTTTAACACAACTTCCCCCGATATACCTGAAACCTGAACGCTCTTGAGCGTGCTGGTTTGTCCTGAGATTATACTGACAGCGTTTTTTTTAACACCAAGCTGTTTCGCCAAAAATTTAATAAGGCATTGATTAGCTTTGCCTTTTTCCGGCGGCGCCGAAACCTTGACTTTCAGCATCCCATCGAGTAGGCCAACGATACTTGTTCTGCTGCTGCCTGGCACAATTTTTGCCGAAAAAACCACACCGCCGTCAATTTTTTGAATTATCAAATTAACCTCTGTGCCTTTGTCCCTCTGCCACTTTGTCACTTTTTTTCACTCTTCCCGCAGATTAGTGCCAATCGCCAGTTGCACATACTTTTCAATCTGCTCGGCAAGCTCACCTAACGATGCAAGCTGGAAATCTTCATAATGACCCGGGACAAATTCGCCATTCAGCGCTTTCTTGAAGATTCTGACCCGTATAACTGATGGCTCGGCGCTGGCCTTGCTGAAATCGCTGTCTTTATGTTCGCTCAGTTCAACGCGCCAGTCCTCGCTTATAAAGACCAGGCACTTGCCCGTAAAAACCGCCATCGGAAAATAATCTCGTAATAACTTAAGTGTTTCCATCTCTTACTTTCCAAGTGAGCCAATCAATTCCTTGATATTCGTTTCCTTACGAACACAATATTTTTTTATGCCTTCGATAATTTTAGTTGTGCAATCTGGCTCAATAAAATTCGCCGTTCCGACAGCTACCGCTGATGCACCGGCGATAATAAACTCGATAGCATCCGAAGCGGTTCTGATTCCACCGCCACCCAGAATTGGTATCCTGTTCTTTTTCGCAACCTCATTATAAACTTTGTTGACCAGATATGCAGCTATCGGCTTTATCGCCGGGCCGCTCAATCCGCCCGTCCTGTTGGCCAGTACCGGCTTGCGAGTTTCGATATCGATAACCATTGCCGTGAACGTATTTACCATACTGAGTGCATCGGCGCCGGCTTCGACCGCAGCATTGGCGATTACACTTATATCCGTAACGGTCGGCGTTAGTTTAACTATTAAGATTTTTTCACCGACCGCCTTTTTTACCGCTGACGTAATTTCCGAAACCTGTCCCGGCTCGGTCCCGAAACTTATTCCGCCTTTGGCGACATTGGGACAACTGATATTCAGTTCGAAGCCAGCTATTACTCTCTCTGTCGCCAGCCGCTCTACCACTGCAACATATTCGTCGATAGTTTCACCGGCTACGTTGACGAAAACAGCGGTTGTCATCCGTTCAAGTATCGGCAGTTTTTCTTTGATGAATTTATCTAATCCGATATTCGCCAGACCGATTGCGTTAAGCATCCCGGCATCGGTCTCGACAATTCTTGGCGGAGCGTTACCTTTTCTGGGTTTTAGCGTGATACTTTTGGTAATAAATCCGCCGAGCAAATTTATATCCACAAAGTCAGCCAATTCGTCGGCATAGCCGGATGTCCCCGAAGCGGTGAACACCGGATTAGCCAGCTTCACCCCCGCAAAATCAACCGATATATCAACATTATCTTTCATATATTGCGAACTAATTGCTAAAAACTATTTCATTAGAATTAAAGACAGGGCCATCTTTGCAGCACAGTTTATAAACAGTTTCGTTTGAGCCAGCCACTTTACATTCCACAGCGCAGCTTTGGCAAATCCCAATCCCGCAGGCCATCATCCGTTCCATACTTATCTGACAGTCGATGTTTTTCTCTTGCGCAATTTCAGCAACTTTCGCCAGCATTTTCTCCGGCCCGCAGCTATAGATAATCATATCTTTAGCGGCCAACCCGCATCGGCCCAGCCATTCCAAAAGACAATCTGTAACAAATCCCTTGTATCCAGCCGAGCCGTCATCCGTTGCAACCAGCGATTCTATACCATAGCCGGCAAACTCCGCTAATGGAAACCCCAGCACTTCTGAAACTTCGTCTAATCGTTTTTCAAATGGTAATGTAGTCGCTGTTTTAGCGCCGGCAAATGCAACCACTTTAATGTTAGGGTAATCGGCAGTGAGAACCTTCGCCAGATGAAGCAGCGGCCCAGCCCCCATCCCGCCGGCTACCAACAGAGCTGTCTCTTTGCCGCTCGGCATCGCAAAACCATTGCCCAGAGGCCCAATGATACTGATTGAATCACCCGCCGACAGTGTCGTCATCCGCAGGGTTGCCGGCCCAACAACATCGTAAAGAATGTCAACGACTGTTTTATCGCCTTTGACGGTAACATCGCAGAAGCTAAATGGTCTGCGAAGCAGTATATTCCGCTCGGCCATATCGCATAAATCTTCCGGTATCGCCTCACCTCTCGGCAGGGCGGTACCGCAGAGGTCCAACTCGGCGAACTGTCCCGGCCTGGCTTTGCCGAACGGCTCTGCGCAATCCCCTGAAAATTCCAGTCCGAGCCGATAGAACCGTTGTCCAATCTTCTTATTACTTCGGACAACCGCAGAGAAAACATCTTTATTTTCCGAGCAGACCATCATAAACTTTTACTCCGTCCACCATATTACAGATACGAACAGCATACTTGTTGCGGTAGTTCGGATGGCTGCGAGGATAAGCAGCATCGACTGCTTGCTTCAGTGCCTCGATGCTTTCGGCCCTGACCAAAGCGCCAGCAGCTCCCTTATCACCGCCGCCCAGCATTCTCTCTCCGAGCACACCCGGCACAGTACGGGCAATATCACACATCGTCTCCAGTTCTGGGCCGGAGATTTTATAGTCATCCCTCAGTCCGATACCGTCAGTTCTGAATATACGACCTATGCTTTCAAGGTCGCCTGCTTTCCATGCTTCGAGCATTTCGTAAAACCGCTGCTGGGCGCCGAATATATATTTTAGCCGGCTGCACAAATCCGGATATTGATTTTCAAACTGCCCTAAAATCTTCTCGTACAGGGTTTTATCCTTAATATCGGCCAGGCAGGATATATCATACCCAGCTTTTTGTAGTAGGCAAACCAACTTTTCGCATTCCGCCCTTCTGATTTTGTAGGTTGATTTTTCTAATCCTGGCCGAACCGTGCCGGTGTCAAGAATAGCAATCCGCAAATCTGCTGCGCTGGTGCTGAGCGGCACATAATTTATGGAACGGCTGCTCGGATTATAATGTGTCCCCATACCCTCACGTGCAAACAATATCATAATCTGGTCGAGTTGACCGCACGGCGAACCGATATAGTCATTTTCTACCGCCTGTGCCAACTCAACAATTTTGAACTGGTCTTCAATTTCGATGCCGCTGGCGTCAAGCAGCGACAAAATCAGATTTAACGTCAGCGAAGCCGACCGGCTCATTCCACCGCCCGGAATATCTCCATAAACCACAGCGTCAACACCTTCATACAGCTTGCATCCTTCTCGCCTTAGAGTATATTCAACTCCGTATGGAAAACGTCCCCATGTTTTAGCAATAGATGTCGCTTTCGGCTCCGGCACATCTCCGAGACCAAACTCAATGACACCATCATCTGGAAAGTTTCCGCTGAATAGTTTTATCCGTTTAGTGCCGTTAGGCTTGTATCCCAACCAGATGAACCTGTCAGTTCCCACCCCGAAGAGTTCTGTGCCGTTGTAATCGCCGTGCTCAACACCAAGACAAAAACGAGATGATGTCCTCCTGATTTTGCCTCCGTCGATATTTAAGCCGGTATCATGCGACAGTTGCACTAATTTATCAACGGCCTGCTGGTCTTGGGCGGTTAGCTCCATTTCGTAGTCATCCTTTATTGATTGTTTGTGGGCTATTATACCCCCTCTTTCGTCACCAGCAACAGTTTATAATAATGTGCTAAAGCTAATCGAGGATAACCTCGTCCGAGTAATCCGGTACGGTTACTAACCAGCCCAGTTTCTCTCTGACGTAATCGCCGAAGCTCCGTGCGTTTTCCGACTCACCGTGTACGACAAAGAGTTTCTTCGGAGCGGTTTTCAATTCGCTTAACCAGC
>QNBZ01000063.1 GCA_003644295.1 Planctomycetota bacterium | reverse complement strand
ATTTGCGATACATGATGTGCCGCTGGATGTACTGGTAGTTGATATGGATTGGCATATTACATCACTGCCGAGTATGTACAAAGACGGGAAGAAAGTTAGTGACCAGGCAGGACAGCAGGCAGGATGGACAGGTTTTACATGGGATAAAAATCATTTTCCAAATCCGAATGACTTTCTTGACTGGACGAACAGAAGCAACATTAAAACGTGTATGAATCTGCACCCGGCATCCGGGATACATCCGCACGAAAAGCAGTATCCCGCGATGGCGGAGGTTATGGGAATTGACCCGGCGACGAAGAAGTATGTGCCGTTTGATATTACCAATAAGAAATTTGCCGAGGCGTTGATGAATCTGGTGCTGCATCCGATGCTGAAAGCGGGAGTCGATTTCTGGTGGCTGGACTGGCAGCAGTGGGGAACGACGAAAATTGAAGGCGTGAACCCGACATTTTATTTGAATTACGTATTCTTCAGTGATATGGAGCGACAGAACACAACCCGACCGCTCATTTTTCATCGCTGGGGCGGGCTGGGCAATCATCGTTACCAGATAGGATTTTCGGGCGATGCGAGTATCGACTGGGAATCACTCGATTATCAACCTTACTTTACAGCAACAGCGGCGAATGTCGGCTTTGGATTCTGGAGCCATGATATAGGCGGACATATGCCTATGGATGGCAGCCCGCTTAAAAGTCCGGAGCTGTACACGCGATGGGTGCAATGGGGAGCTTTCAGTCCGATACTCAGAACGCACTGTACGAAAAATCCTGAAATTGAACGGAGAATATGGGCGTATCCGCTTGAAAATTTCTATGCGATGAGACAGGCGTATTTGATGCGATATGCGCTGGTGCCATATATTTACACAGCAGCACGGCAGGCATACGATTCAGGAATTTCGATATGCAGGCCAATGTATTATGACTGGCCGGAAGAAGAAAATGCGTACACATTCAGAAACGAATATATGTTCGGCAATGATATGCTCGTGCATCCGGTAACGCATCCAATGAAGGACGGCAAAAACTATGCAGTACAAAAAATATGGCTGCCTGAAGGTGAATGGACAGAGTGGTACACAGGAACTAAATTTAGTGGGCCGCAGGTAATTGAGCGGAACTTTGCTATCGACGAGGTGCCAGTCTATGTCAGAGGCGGTGCAATAATTCCGATGGCACCAAAAATGAATAATACAGAAGCGATGCCGGTGAACCCTTTGATATTGACCATTTTCCCAGGCAAAAGCGGCCAGACAAACATATATGAAGATGAAGGTAATAATCAGAATTTTCATACCGGACAGTGTGCGTTTACGGATGTTCATTTTAGAACAACAGGAAAGAGAATGAGCATTGTCATAGAACCTGTGAAGGGTAAATATGATGGTATGCTGAAATCACGCAGATATGAAATTCGGCTGGTGAATACGTATCCTACAACGAGTATAAAAGTGAATGGTAAAGTGTATGCGTATAGCAAATATGGAAAAACAAGCAGTTGGAATTATGATGGAGCGAACTTGACAACATGTATTTACCTGCCTGAATTCGATAGAGACAGGAAGATAGAAATTGATGTTGTATTGGCAGATGCTGACGTGGACAAGTTGAGCGGCAAGAAGGGACAGTTTAAACGGTTGGCTGATTTTGTAGCGTCTCTTGGGCCGGCAGATGAACCAGCATATGAATTTGGGACAGTTGTGAGGACATCGCAGATGGGGCTTATCCTGACGCAGGAGCCACAGCAGGCAGCAGCGGAAATTGAGAAGTTTGACATATTATGGAAGGAAGTACTGGATATTATTGCCGGACGTCTGCAAAAACACAGTGAGTGGATGCCAAGTCTGGAATTTTTGAAAAGCAGTCAAGCTATACCAGCTAATAACCATAATAAATAGATAATGCAACTCTGTATATCTTCTGCAAAATGGATGAACCGAAATTTCTATTTTTCGTGGCGATATTCGGTTGGTGTTTTGTGTGTTATTTTTTTGAATACTCTGCAGAAATAAACTGTATCAGAAAAACCACATCTATTTATGACATCTTTTAATGGTGAATTAAATTTTCGCAATATGAATTTAGCACGAGCTATCCTGACATGATTCAGATATTCGCAAAATTTCATCTGACCCTCCGTTTTGAACACTCTTGACAGGTGTCCTGGTGAGATATTAAATTGTTTTGCGACATATTCGCGTGTTATTTCGTATTGGAAATTTTCCTGAAGATATATGCAGATTTGCTGATACAGATTTGTAGTACCGCCGCACTTGCGATTGTTGAGTCTGTCTAATTGGTTGGCAAAATATGCAATCAGAGAATGGACGAGTTGCGGAAAAGCTGTGTAGGGGGTGTCGATATTTCTCAACTCAAATATTGTGTCAATAATTTTTTGTGCAGGCCCGTTAGGTTCGTGTTTGAAATCTACTTTTGAAACTTTTAATTGTTTTTCGCCTGTGCCGTCTGAATCTACATGGCTAAGACCGATATTCATTCTGCCAATTAGAATGTGCAGGACTTGTGTTTTTGTTGTCCAATCCGGCTTATCCCAGCAGTTTGGAGGAACTATCAGAGCTGTGCCTGGTTTAAGGATTAGCGTTCTTGCCTTATGATGTTGCTCAAAACATACGGAGTAATTGCCTTCCACAGGGATTGATATCCGCGGGAAATGTACCGCGAATGCAAGAATAGGGGGAAGGACCGAATTTCCTGCGAAGAAGACATCCTTTAGGCCGGTCTCAAGGGTCTTTTTTAGAGCATTAGATATTTTTTGTATATTTTTAGTCATATTGCCCTGAAAGGTATCACAGTTCAGATTGCTGTCAATTCTTTTTAGGACCA
This sequence comes from Planctomycetota bacterium, assembly GCA_003644295.1. GTDB lineage: Bacteria > Planctomycetota > Phycisphaerae > Sedimentisphaerales > Anaerobacaceae > B140-G9. Next base: position 4,352 of record QNBZ01000063.1, on the reverse strand, counting down.
GCTGCAGGGTCAAGGCGGTCAGGCATCGTTTCTGTTTGAGGAATTTCACCTCTGAGCATTTTCCCGGCTTCGCCTACAAGCCAGAGATAGTGGTCCGGCTGTTCGCCATTACCTTCATCATATTTCAGGAAATGCGATGCTCCAACGGGGGGAGCGTTTGTGCATTTAAATATTTGTGTCCCTTCGTCAATTTCGTCAAACATAGCTTGATATATCATATCTGCATCGGCATAATGAAGAGCTTTATAGTATTGTCTCCACAAAAACTGCCCGCCGTGTCTTGGTATATGATTAAGCCCCCATCCCTGAAGGTTATGCCAACTGAAGCCGGGAAAGACTACCGGCAGATAATCCTTGCCGTGAGCGTTACACCATAACTTGTCCGGCACCCAGACAGAGCTGACATAATTATCAAGTTCAGATGGATTGTTACTGCCAAATCGACCCACAGACCATGGGCTGATGATGTCAGCCATCAAGGCAATAGTATGAATTTTAGGGTCATTCAAACAGTCATCACTCAGCATTCGCCAGCCGCTCGGAAGACCGAGCATTACTGTGCAGCCGCCATAAACAGTATCATTTTTAAGGAAATCAACCAGTGTCATACATTCATCAAGAGTATATAACCTGTCCCTAAAGCCAATACCCCAGACAGCAACAACAGGTTTTCCGTTATGATGAAGATAAGCCCTATCATAGGAGTCTTTTGTAATACCAAAATCGTCAACAAGATGTTTAAAATCATCTATAACCTCACTCATTTTATCAACACCCAAACCGGAGAGGTCATACATAAGCGCATATGCTCTGGTATATTTATTCGCTGCCTGTCTGCAATTCAATAAAACAGTATCTCCGCGGTTAAGATGTGCTGGGCCAGCCATAGTATCAGCAACAAATCGCTGAACAAAGACACCGTCTATGCCATATTCCTGCATCCATTTGAAATGCCTGAGAACCGTTTTGGCTTTATAGGAACTGAATACATACGCAATGCTGTTATCGGGGTGCCGAAAAGGGGTGGCGAATTTTTCATCGGCATCAGCTTCTGTCATATCGGGCCAAAAATCAACCGTACAATTACCCGGTGCAAAAACGTCATTTTTCTCCCAATGTGTCCACCCCATATTAGCGCCGTCCGCAGGACATGTGAACCAGCCCTGATAGCCGCACATAATTTTGCCTGTCAGTGTTGTCGTATCAACACTATCTACACCATCAAAATTACCTTTAGGAACTAAGGTTGCTGTCTTTGTTTGCGGGGTTATGGCAGAAAGGCAGACCGTCATTCGAGCGATATACAACTCGGCCAAAACAAACACTAATAATAACCAGATATACTTATTCATAGGAGCTTCAGTAAGTATAGCATTATATCCTTTTTTGTGCAATTGCACTTACCCATTTTGAAGGCACAGAAAGGGACGTAAGGTAGTGTAAATATGTTTCTATAAATCGGTGTTAACCACGTATGTGTATGGGTGGAAGCGAGCGTAGCGAGCTGGAACCCAGGCACATACGAAAATTCGCCCTGTTTCCCAACGAGGCTTCGCTGCTGAGATTGGTCAGTGCGATAGAGATGGAGATTAGCGAGGACTGGGCCGCTGGTAAGAGATATTTGGATATGAACGTGGAAATGGAGAACGAAAGCGAATCCGCTGATTCAAAAGAAAAAGGAATTTACAGAAAAAATGTTGCTTAATCCTTAATACGTAAAAAATTCCCATTTTTAAATAAGATGTATTGGGGTGTAAATGGTATTTGGTCGACAGGTTACTTTGTTTCGACCGTCGGTATAAACGAGAAAACGATAAGGAAATATGTGCAAAAGCAGGGATTAGAAGACAGCGGACAAGCGAAGCTTAAATTCTAAAATGTCACGTTTGTAAGGGCGTGGGAATTTATCATTTTGGTCGAATTTCCACCGGCAAAATTGGTCCCGCCGTTGGCGGATTTTCAACTTGATGCTTTGGTCTTGAGCCGGTAGTCTGTCCTGCTATGGACGTCATCCAGCGGAAATTAGAGGTAATTGACAAGCAATTAGCTGGCGGGAAAAATCTCCATAAACAAATCATAAATACCTGTCCGCTGCTTTTTGTTGCAATAGGCCTAATCGCAGGAATCCTGCTCCAAAACGTATTTGACCTATCTGTTTCATTCTGGTTAATACTTCTCGCTTTGCTTGCTGCAACAACTGTTTTCTTCTTTATAATCCAACCGGCTTCTAATCACCAATTACCAATCACTAATCAACTATACGCCACAGCATACCTGGCACTGGCCTGCTTTGTGTGCCTCGGCGCTGTTCGGCTCATTAGCTACGAGCAGACAGAGCCAAATGACATTCACAATTTTGTCTCGGACAATCGGACATTAGTGACAATTCACGGCGTAATCTCTACCGAGCCGTATATCAATGATAATCACAACTGGAAGTTTGCGAAGTTCAGCCATACCGACCCTGCCAGCAGTTTCTATTTGAAAGTCAGCGGAGTGAAAACCGTCAACGGCTGGGCAAAAGTCAGTGGCATTGTACGAGCGCAGGTGAATGAGCCGGTGCTGGATTTGAAAGCGGGCGATTATGTACGGTTGTACTGCTGGCTGGGCAGATTCAAAAAAGCTACCAATCCGGGGCAATTCGATGTAAGCCAATATCTGTCCCGGAAAAAGATTTTTATTGCAGCTTCCGTTAAATCACGAGACGACATTGAGGTTCTTCGTCCGCCGAGGCGGACTCAGAATGACAAATGGCAGTGTATCTTTACAACGATAAAAAGGAAACTGCGGCAAACAGCTACGCAGGCATTATTAGGCAGCCCATCGCCGGAAAACTCAGGCGAAGGTTTGTTGCAGGCGTTGCTGCTGGGCTATAGAGGAAATATTAATAGCGGCACTAACAAGGCGTTTCGCAAAACCGGCCTTCTGCACTTCATCAGTCTTTCGGGAATGCATCTGGGGATTTTGGTGGGGATTATCTGGTGGCTGTGCAAAACGGCTGGATTGATGAAACGCAGCCGGGCGCTCGTTTGTATAATTGCGCTCGGCGTCTTTTTGATGATTGTGCCGCCGAGAGCGCCAACGTTAAGGGCGGCTATTATATGTTTTGTTTTTTGCGTATCATTTCTCTTTCGCCGAAAACCTAATTCCATCAATACATTATCGTTAGCGGCAATAATTCTTTTGCTCATAAAGCCAACGCAGTTATTCGAGGCCGGCTGGCAATTGTCATTTGCTTCGGTGCTTGGAATTTTGCTTTTTACGGAAAGAATTGAAAACCTTATATACGAAAAAACCAACTACTGGTTCTGGATAAACAAGCCGGAAGAAATCTCGCCTGCTACACGCTGGACGAAAAAAATCGGAGCAAAAATAATAACACTATTTTCGGTAGGGTTCGCTGCATGGCTTGGCAGCACAGGTGTTTTGCTGTACCACTTTTATACAGTCACACCATTAGCAAGTGTCTGGACGGTAATTGCTTTTCCATTCGTAGCTTTAATTCTAACTGTCGGATTCCTGAAAATTATCCTGTCTTTCTTATTGCCGACTGCGGCAACGGCGCTCGGCATAATAGTGAACGGCCTATCTACCTTGCTGATTTGGATTGTAAAATTCATTTCAGATTTGGACATTTCACAAATACTCATAGGACATATATCGGTTTGGCTGGTAATTTTCTATTATTGTACAATCGCTGTTTTGTGGTTTGCTTACTACCGACGTTTTCCAACAAGAAAGATAATGTACAGAACGATAACTTTAGCAATACTGGCGATGGCGGTTTATTTAGGTACTGTGAAGTGGCAGGGAACGCATCGGAACAATCTGATTTTAACGACTCTTGATATCGGCCACGGACAGGCGATACTGGCACAACTGCCGGGCAGAGCCAACATCCTGTTCGATGCTGGCTCACTGCACAAACGCGACATCGGAAGACGAATCGTAACGCCATTTCTGGACTACATCGGAATAAATAAAATCGATGCGATTGTCATAAGCCACAATGACATTGACCATATCAACGGGATACCTGAAATTGCCGGATACTGCAAGGTCGGCTGTGTCTATGCCAACGATGCCTTTTTTATAGATATGCAGACAGAGCCAAACGGCACAGCAAAATTCCTCAATGACTGCCTGAGAGAAAAAGGTCTTGAAATAAAACGCTTGAACGAGAATTTGAATTTAAGCAGCAGCGCTAATATAAAAATCCTCTGGCCGAGCGAACAGATATACAGGAATGAGGAATTTGGTGATAATGACAAATCGCTGGTTTCGCTGATTGAATTCGCAGGGGACAAAATACTTTTGTGTTCTGATATTGAAAAATTCGCACAGAGAAAACT
>QNBZ01000062.1 GCA_003644295.1 Planctomycetota bacterium | reverse complement strand
TCACAAGCCGTTTGCAGATAGTTGGCATCTGATTCGTTCACCATCATATTTGTGCTGAGCTTGTGAAGCAGAACTAACTCTTCATAGGCCTGTCCAAGCTCGGTGCCGAGCAGTTCGATTTGTTCTTCAGCTTCCGGTAGTGTCAAACTTTTCTTTGTCGTATCCAACATAACTTTCTTCAAGTCCGGGAATACCTAAACAATTCCCTTACGTTACCGACTCCTGATACAGAATGTCCTCGATTGATTTTAACAGCTCCTTGGGACTAAACGGTTTGCTGACGCACTCTGATATTCGGAGCTGCTGTTTCTGCTCATCTTCAATTGCGAAACTTCTGGCTGTCAGCATAATCACCGGTATATCTTTTGTCTGGTCGCACTGTCGAAGTTTCGCTATCAGTTCCAGCCCCGTCATAACCGGCATTTGAAAATCGGTAACGATAATATCCGGCTTTTCGCTACAGGCCAACTCGAAGGCCCTGGCGCCGTTCTCTGCGGTTACAACCTCATAGCCATTATTACGAAGCTTTATCGTAACCACATGAACGATGTGTATTTCATCGTCCGCAACTAAAATCTTTCTTTCTGCTATCATTTTACCTCCACTTTCGATTGATTATTGATAAATGATTATTGATTGTTTTAACTGTCTTCACCAATCATCAATTATTAATAATCAACTTTTAATTACTTCCGCAGTAGCCAAAGGCAGTTCAAATCCAAACGTACTTCCTACATTCTGCTTACTGCTGACAAATACCTTCCCATTGTGAACCTTCTCAACTATCTGTTTAACAAGGTTAAGACCCAATCCCGTCCCTTTTGCCTGGGCTTTGTTTGCGTTAACCCTGTAAAACTTATCGAATACATGCTCGATTTCATCTTCGGGAATTCCGACTCCCGTATCGGTAACGCTGACTTTTACCATACCTGCAATCTCATCGACCTCGGTTTCGATTTTCACCGAGCCGCCGGATGGAGTGTACTTAACGGCGTTACTCAGCAGGTTCACAATAACCTGCGAGAGCATATCTTTATCCGCATAGACCTGTCCGAAAACAATTGGCCCACCTCTATCATTTTGAGCAAAGCGAATAATTTCAATTCCCTTTTCCGCTGCGTAGCTTTTCATCATTTGCAATTGCTCCTCTATCAATATTGTCAGACTGACCGGTTTTTTTTGCACCTTTATCAGGCCTGACTCTATACGCGAGATATTCAGGATGTCTTCAATCAGCCGATTCAACCTCTTTGCCTGGTTTTGAATTACCGAATAAAACTGTTTTCTTGTCTGGTCGTCATCAGCTTCGCCGTCCAGCAGCATCTCCGAATAAGCGGTGATAGAAGCAAGAGGCGTTTTTAACTCGTGTGAAACGTGACTGACAAAATCATTCTTCATCTGCGAGACCTCTTTATCCCGTGTGATATTATGCAGTACCGCCACAACCCCACAAGGCCGTTCGCCCTGGTCATAGATGCACGAAGCAATGCAGTCGAAAATCTCTGACTTTCCGTCTTTCGGAAATTCAACTTCCCGTCTCGTTGCCCGGACCTTACTCTGCCTGATTTGGTTGAGAAAATCTATGAATTCACTTTTATCTGCGCTCATTAACTTGTCGATGGACTTGTGCCTTGAGGTCTCAAAATCAAAGTTAAAAAGTTTTTCAGCCGCTTCGTTTGCCATCAGCAGCTTGCCGTGTTCAACAACCACAACAGCATCGCGAATACTGTAGATAATTTCCTCGGTATTTCTTTTTTGTTTTTGTAGAATCTGAATCTGGATTTGCAGATTTTTGTTCTGTTTTTCGAGTTTGGCTGCACGGTCGGCGCAATCGGCAAGCTGTTTCTCCAACGTTTCAACGCCAGCAATTTTCGCACATAGATTTTTCACCAGCTTCAAAATGGCAACTCCCGTTCTAACTTTGCAATTTATGTTCTCTCCGAGCTAAAAAGTTTCCCAGTTTGCTATTTGGATTCATTTCCATCGCTCTTTTGTACGCCCTCTTTGCCTTTTTTGCTTTGCCGAGTTGTTCATAACATCTTGCTTTCATTATTCTTGAAAAACTTCCATTTTTTCTGTCCGAGGATATTTTTTCAAAGTTTTTTGCCGCTAATTTATAAGCACCTCCGGCATATTGAGCACAGCCAATCAGGGCGAGCGCATCAGTATAACCGGGCCTCAGCGTCAATGCCTTTTGACCACATGCAAAAGCCCTATCTGCCGCCCCTGCGCCCAGCGCCGCCTGTCCAATATTCACCCATATTTCAGCATTATTCCTTTCGGTGATACTCAATTCGTCGTAACAATTAACAGCCCTGTCATATTGAGCGCAGTTCATACTGCACAGAGCTGCTGTTTGCAGATACGATTTCTTTCTTTGTTCATCCCTGCACTGTTCCGCCAGCTTATCAAAAATTTCAGCCGCTTCGCTCCATTTATTGCTGAATAAATAGCAGTATCCGAGCGGCTCAGCGATTGTTTCGTTGTCATCGGTCATAAGCATCACCTGCTTGTAAATCTCAATCGCCTGCTCGTATTTATTCTGCGCAGTGTACATCTCGGCAACGGCAAGAATATAGTCAACGTTCCACGGCGCAAGATTTATCGCTTTGCTGTAATAGTCGTAAGCCCGCTGGTAATCCCCTTTTTCCACCGCTGCCAAGCCGAGCCAATACCACCCGTCAGCAAGGTTTTCGTCCAATTCGACAGCCAAGGTCAACTCGTTTATGGCCTCGTCGCAGCATCCCTTTGTCAACAGCAATTGCCCGAAGAGCAAATGTGCTTGCGGTGTCGATGGGGCTTTGTTTATACATTCAGAAATGGTCTTTTCTGCCTCATCGAACCGGTTTTCGTTGTACTGCTGCCGGGCAAGATTCAGCTTTATATCAGTTGCCGCTTTTCTGAATCGCATCTCCGCCAGTTTCTTATTTTCAGAGTGTGATTGACAGCCGGCGCCAACCATACAGATAGTCACGGCCATCACCATTGCTGTTTTATTCAACATCTCGAACTTCCTCTTTTAACTTTTCCTTATCTTCTTTGCCAGTTGCTTGATTCTTCCTGTTCAATAATGCCTAACATAATTCTTTCCATTGTTCCTGTAGTATCTGGGTTGGTTTCACGAATAATTCTTTCTTTTAGCCGTAATGCTTCCAGATACGTCGGTCGAGTTCCAAGCGCCCAGTTCAACTTATCCAGCGCCGCTTTTTTATTGCCCTCGTTGTAGTATTTCACGGCTCTTGCATAATTGTCTTCAGCCAGTCTTGTCCTGTTGGTCCACTGCAAACTTTTGTGTGCGCCGTATCTTTTCCGGCTGACGTCCGCCGCCCTTGCCTGGCCGTTAAGCTGGCCCGGTTCCTTTATAATATGAGGAGTAAGCAGAACCATAACCTCCTGGCGCTCACTCTTATCGGTAGTTCCTCTGAATGCAGCTCCTACAATCGGCAAATCACCAAGCACGGGAATTTGTGTTTTGGTGGTTGTGATTTTGTCTCTGAACAACCCGCCGATAACGATGGTCTGGCCGTCTTTGACTATGATGTTGGTAACCAGCTCTGCTGATTCCTCGTCAGGTATGTCGTTGGCTTTCAGAGTGCCGGAGCTATCTTTGGGATGGATATCCATCCGGATATATCCGTCATTGCCGATATAAGGTCTGAATGAAAGTTTCGTGCCGGTATCAAGGAACTGCACCTCCGATGTTGTCGAGGTATCTGTTTGCGTGATTTGAGATTTATAGCCAAGCTTCTTGCCTATATAAACCTGGCCAAGCTGCTTATTGATTGCTAATATCTTCGGGTTGGCCAGGACGGTTACGTCGGTAACTGTTTCCACGGCTTTAATAAATGCCGCCACGTTGTCATAGGGAAAACCGATTGTTAAGCCGCCGGTGTTCGTTACTACAGAAGTAGCGTTAAACTTATAATAATCTGAAGAACGTCTCTGGATATCAGATAACTGCGTAAAGGTCTCGTTGAGCGTTTGCCAGTCAATACCGAACTGCATATCTTCGGTTAGCGTAGCGCTCAGAATGGTTGCCTCAATCAAAACCTGTTTTGGTCTCACATCGACCGAGGTTATTATCTCTTCGATTTTTGCGATGTTTTCTGGATAGTCATAGACCACGATAGTATCATTTGTCGCTGTGCTGTCGCCGGCACCGGTGTCTGCGGTGATAGACTCACCGGTTGGTACGCCTGTCTCGGCGGCACTAGTGGATTCGACTTCGCCGTTGTCGCTGAGAATCGGGGCAATAAGTTTTTTCGCCTCGGCTGCGGTGATGTAATACAACGTAAAGACCTTGTGTACCATTCGGCCCGTATCTTCTTTAATCTCTTTATACTCCTCGGCGGTATATATCTTGATAAAGTTGCCTTGCTGTTCATACTCAAATCCGTAGCCCAGAATTGCTTCCAGAGCTTCCTCGAAGGTTACATCGTAGAGCGAGGAAATCGTGAGCAGGCCGCTCACTTTTGGTGATGGCACAATGTTTTTATGATACTTGGCCGCCAAGAACCGAAGGGCATCCTTGATTTCCACATCCTTCTTGAAAGTGATTGACTGAATCACATTATCTTTGGAAGCGTTTTCTGCAACCTGAGCAATACCCTCATCCCGGTCAGTTGGAGCATCGCTGCGGCTCACTTTGCTATCTACTGCTTCTATGCTTTCATCGGCTCGAGCCATCATCTGGCCCTGCTCAACATCACCAACAACAATCACCGCCATCAAAGCCAGCAAAAAGCCGAGCACGAACAGGCCCTTCTTCATTCGGATTATGTCGCTTAAATTTTTATTGTGATACATAATTTTTCCTCATCTTTATGGCAAATCCAACCCCCCGAATAAATCGGGGGGCTAACTGAAATTGATATTGTTATTCCTTAATCGGTTAGTTCAACCGCCTGGATAAGTTTCAATGTGAACTCTGCTTTTCCGAATTTTACGGATACCTTATTTTCTTCAATTCCGGTTATTGTACACTCATACACATTATCCCCGTCTCTGACGGATAGCTTATCTCCTGCCGATAACAACTTATCGTTGATAAAGGCCTGAGGAGATTGGCCTAACCATATTGCCTGCAGCTTTAGTTTTCCTGCAACTCGCCTGATTGTCTCTTCAGCATCGTCTTTTGAAGCGGCGCCTGCATCTTCAATACTAATTAAGTTATCTCTGCCGTTGAGAAATCCCTGCCAGTCGTCCACCGTAAAAAAGTCCCTTTTAAGCGCATCGTTTCGACCTTTAATTCTCGGCAGTTCTATAAAAGATATTCTTAAATCCGAATCCGCTTGCGATGTATAAGAGTTAGCATCCTGGGCTGATGTTGCTTCAGCAGTGGCTGGCGTTTTTCTTCCGATGACCCTGACCCACATAAAGACCATTAGCGCTATCAGGCAAAACGCCGTAACACTCTTGGCTTTTTCCTCAACTATGCGATTCACAAAAGCGTTGAGTGCATTGTTATTATTTCCTGGATTTCGCCGCATAACCATTACTTCTTACTTTCTCCTTATCCCTGTTTGCCAATCGGCCTGTAATAAATAATTGCTTTTGTTTTCATACTCACATCTCCGCCGAAACTACGGTCGTTTGTAAGGTCCACCTGTTCAATACGAACGAGTCTGTCTAACTCCTGCACCCGCTTATAAAATTCGTATATCTGGTTTAATCTGCCTTTACACTGCATATTGACCGGTATGCAGTTAAATTCATCCGCTTCTGTTTCTTTGCCGGGCTGAACCAGTTGTTCTTTGAGATTGTGCTCGTTCATCAATGTGGCTATCTGCTGCAAAAACTCGCCGAGCTTTCTTTTCGCCGGTATGTTTATCTCATAGTCCCCAACATCTCTTTGCAGTTGCTGTAATTGTGCCTTAAGCGTCGGCAGTTGCTTGCTTTGGGCCGACGTTTTAGCAATAGCGAGTACCTGTTCGGTTCTTATCTTCTCAATAGTGTTCATCTTTTTTCGCAAAGGCAGGTATCGAAACAGCATAAACCCCGCCACTATTGCCGCTGCTGCAACAAATACTGTCGCCCGTTGTCTTTCGCGAAAAAACATCAGATAAACCTTTATCTTTTTACCTTGTTCTTTTCTGTTCCGCCCGCAAAACAAATCATTCCCTGATGATAATTAGCCAGCTCACAATTTATTTCAAACTCACTTATGCGATGAATCTTCCCCGCAGTGTCGGTCGCTATTTTTATCTCCCTGTTTCGAGAGAATGACGGTATAACGTGGAAAAAATATGGTGAATCTTCCAGCTTGCATATCAACTCTGCTACATCGCCTGCATTGGTTGCTACCCCTCTTATTACTATCTTAAACTTGACATTGCCAAGCGGCAGTGTTCTCTTATTGCCGAATTTGGTATTGGCCGTTACTATGGCCGAATTGCTGCCTTGCTTGCCCGCAAACCTCTCTGCCTTAAATTCCATGGCACTAAGCACTATATTTTCGTCAATCAAAAAACTTATTTCAGCAAGAACGCTTGCGACATCGATTTTCGAATCAACTTTTTCCAGAATGCCAACCTTCTTCTGCAATTGTGCAACTTCAGCTTTGGTTTTGTTAAATTCCCGTGATACAGATTGCCCCTGTGCCAGCTCTGCCTCTGCCTGAGCAACTTGCGCTGTAGCTTTCGAGATTGAATGTGTCATAATGAAATTCCACGCCATTATCGCCACGAATACACCGGCCAGAATGACATATTGCGTACGACGGCTAATTTGTCGCCGTTTGTTGTTCTTGTACCATTCTGGAAGAAGGTCAATTTCTTTCATTTTTGTTCTTACCTGCCTTGACACGATTAGCATTCCAGCCCTTAAGGCCAAGACCTACGGCTACCGCCCATTCACAGAGCAGACCCCGTCTGTCACCGTCAAATTCCACATTCCTCATATCTATGCCTTTCAATGGCTGAGCCACTTCAACATCAACCGCTAATTGTCGCTTCAAGATGTTAAGCAAAATACTTTCGTATGCTTCCCCGCCGGTAAGAATTGCCCTCTCAACGCGCTTGCCTCTGAACGTAATCGTGTAATACCTGAAACACAGCGATATTTCTCTTGCCAGATCTTCAGCGACTGTGCCAACCGCATCAATCATCACCTGTCGCGTTGAGGCGTCCAGGGCTGTTTCCTGTTCCATCGGACTACCTGCGGTGTCGGGCTTGGCGTTTGGCGCCCTTTCTATTCGCAGCATCTCCCGCAGTATCTCCGCTTCGTTTATAGCAATGCCTAACTTTGCGGCGATTTCCCGGTTGAACTTTGCGCCGCCGATTGGTATCTGTTTTACGAAACTGATTTCTCCATCGCGGCCAAACACTACAGTGGTGTACTGGTT
>QNBZ01000061.1 GCA_003644295.1 Planctomycetota bacterium | reverse complement strand
GCCATAGTGATGGCGGGGCCAACCAAACATAACTAACCCCGCCATAGTGATGGCGGGGCTAACCTAACATAATAAACCCTGCCATAGTGATGGCAGGGCTAACCAAACATAACAAACCCCGCCATAGTGATGGCGGGGCCAACCAAACATAACTAACCCCGCCATAGTGATGGCGGGGCTAACGAACATAATAAACCCCGTCATAGTGATGGCGGGGCTAACCAAACATAACAAACCCCGCCATAGTGATGGCGGGGCTAACCAAACATAACTAACCCCGTCATAGTGATGGCGGGGCTAACCTAACATAACTAACACCGCCATAGTGATGGCGGGGCTAACCAAACATAATAAACCCTGCCATAGTGATGGCAGGGCTAGCCTAACATAATAGTGAGCGTTATAGTGAGCGTTCGGGAAATGTACCACAGTTCACAACTCTTGATAATCAAAGCACAAACTGTATATCACTACCAAGGTAATACAATTTATCCTTAATCTTCTTGCAATATCGGCCTGTTTGGTGTAAAGTTAGCTGGAATTTACCGGTATGTGTTTTTCTTTTTGGAATTTGTCGTAATTAAAAGTTAGGGTCGGTGCCCGAGCGGCTAAAGGGGATGGGCTGTAAACCCATTGGCGTAAGCCTACGTTGGTTCGAATCCAACCCGGCCCAGTTGTTTTTCCGGGATGTTAACCTATACAATTAAGTTCGAATTAACGCCTACCTACCGGACAAACCGTTATCAGCAATGTCGCTTTTTCAGGCAAGGCCAGCAGTGTTTGTCCTAATAACTAAATGTCCAATTTGTAATTTATTTGTTAAAAAGGTGTTAATGTTGTATAATAAAGGTGAATTTGAAATTGAATTCATCGGGAGGTGAAAGTACGATGGGAAAAATGAAAACGGCAAAAAGAATGCCCCCTATCGAGCAGCTAAGAGGCAGAACGCTCGGCAGAGTGCTTATAAAAATGGGCGCTCTGACCAGAGAGAAAGTTCATGAGTGTCTGAAAATCCAGAAGCAGCGGCAGGGAAATGTGCAGATAGGCCAGATATTCCTTGAGCTTGGCTTGATTGACGAAAACCAATTGCGGATTGCCCTGGCCGCCCAGCGGGGGATGGAGTATGTGAACCTCAATGAGATTACAATCCCCGCTGATGTACTGGAGAAGGTCCCCGCCCAAATGGCAAAGACGTATCATATCGTACCAATCCAGTACAATCAGCAACAAAACGAGCTTGTCGTTGTCCTTGATAATCCAGATAATTTCAGAGCGACCGACGACCTGAATACGCTGATGGGTTTTAGAGTTACAGCGAAGATGGCAGACCCTGAGGCACTGGAAAACGCTCTGACCAAGTATTACGAGGCCGAGGAAGAAAATATCAGCGACCTGATAGGCGAGATACAGGGCGACAGGTTCCTTGCTGAGTTCGATGGCAGAAACCAGAGTATAGACCTGGATGAATTAAAGGAGTTGTCCGAGTCCAATCCAGTTAAGAAGCTGCTGAATCTTGTTCTTCTACAGGCAATCCGAGATAAGGCGTCGGATATCCATTTTGAGCCGTTTGAAAACGAATACAAAATGCGCTACCGTATTGACGGCGTACTCTACGAGATGATTCCACCACCGAAACACATTGCCGCTGCGCTTAGCTCGCGTATAAAAGTGATGGCAAACCTGGACATCGCCGAGAGGAGATTGCCGCAGGATGGACGAATATCACTGACGGTGCAGGGCAATCCGGTTGACTTGCGTGTCAGCGTTCTGCCGACAATGTTCGGCGAAAGCGTTGTGCTGCGCGTGCTTGACAGAACCCAGGTCCATCTGGATTTGGAGAAGCTCGGGTTGAGACAGAACGACCTCGCATTAGTCCGTCAGCTTATTCACAAGCCCAATGGCATTGTGGTTGTTACAGGCCCAACCGGCAGCGGGAAAACTACCACTCTTTACTCGGCGTTAAACGAACTTAACAATGTTGAAACAAAACTAATCACCACCGAGGACCCAGTAGAATATGATATTGATGGTATTATTCAAGTTCAAATGAAGCCGGATATCGGACTGACATTTGCAAGGTGTCTGCGTTCAATTTTGCGTCAGGACCCCGATATTATACTTGTTGGTGAAATCCGCGACCTTGAAACAGCGGAAATTGCAGCACAGGCGTCTCTGACAGGGCATTTGGTATTTACCACGCTGCACACAAACGATGCCCCGAGCTCAATAGCGCGACTGCTGGACCTTGGCGTTGAGCCGTTTCTTGTTACCGCTACGCTGGAAGGTATCATTGCCCAGCGATTAGTGAGAAAGATATGCGAAAATTGCAAAACGCCTTTCGAGCCGACCGAAGCTCAGTTGATGGAACTGCTGCTTAAGCCGGAAGATGTCAAAGGAAAACAATTCTACTACGGTCGAGGATGCAGCAATTGTAACGGCACCGGTTATAAGGGACGAACAGCTATTTTTGAGATTATGGTATTCAATGATGAAATGCGCGACTTGGTTATGAATCGCGCTTCGACGAATGTCCTTCGTACGGCTGCCCAAAAAAACGGTATGAGGTTGTTGCGAGACAACGGGCTGGCAATGCTCTATGACGGCATTACCACTATAGAGGAGGTAGTAAAGGAAACAACTATGGAAGGATAGGAGGTGTTCAAGATGCCTATTTTTAAGTATGAAGCGATGGATTCACAGGGAGTTGGGGTAAAAGATGAAATAGAAGCCCTCAGTGAAAAAGAAGCGATAAGCAAAATACGCAATATGGGCTATTTTCCCACGAAGGTCCGCGCGCGCGGCGCCACCAAGAAGGCGCCGGCCAGGACTGCTGCCAAGCCGAAGCGCAGGCGCGGCGCCGGCGGTAAGGTCAAGGTCAAGGCGTTAACCCAGTTTGCAAGACAGCTTTCCACGCTTCAGGATGCTGGTCTGCCTATCTTGCGCTCGCTGAGGATTCTTGAGGAGCAGCAGAAGGCGGGGACATTCAAGAAGGTTATCGGTTATGTGGCTGACGACATCGAGGGCGGCTCGACACTCTCTGAGGCGATGGGCAAATTCCCAAAAACTTTTGACAGACTGCTTGTAAATATGGTGGCAGCCGGCGAGACCGGCGGCGTCCTGGATTTGATACTGTCACGAATGGCGGACTTTATGGAGAAAGCACAGAAACTTAAATCCCGCGTTAGGAGCGCAATGATTTATCCATCCGTAGTTTTAACGGCGGCATTTCTCATCGTGTTGGGATTGATGAAATTTGTGATACCGCAGTTCAAGACCGTGCTTGAGGAAATGGTGGAGGGAGAATTGAATCCTGTAACACAAGCCGTGCTCGGAATAAGCGCCTGGATTGCTTATGACTTCGGCTGGGCTATTATACTGGGAATACCGTTCGGAATGATTCTTTTGCTCAGACTTATAAGGAAATTTCATATTGGCAGATTGGTTTTGGATACTATCAAACTGCACGTGCCGGTGATTGGACAGCTTGCCAATAAAATCGCCGTTACACGGTGGACGAGAACGCTGGGAACGTTGATTGGCGCCGGCGTGCCGATACTGGACGCCATTAACACTTCGCGTGAGACATCGGGCAACGAGGTCTTTGGAAAGATGCTCGGTAACGTTCACGATTCCATCAGGCAGGGCGACACGTTTGCCGGGCCGTTAAAGCAGTCGAAAACTGTTGACCTGATTGTCTCTAATATGGTTGCCGTCGGCGAGGAAACCGGAGATTTGGACAAGATGCTTCTCAAGATAGCCGACAACTATGACGAACAGGTAGATGTGCTGGTAGCTTCGCTGATGTCGCTGCTTGAGCCGATTATGGTTATTGTTCTCGGTATTATTGTTATGTTCATCGTACTGGCGGTATTTTTGCCGATGATACAGGTTATATCGGGCCTGAGCGGATGATAAAGTTAGAATACAGAATACAGAATTCAGAAGTAAGAAGTAAGAAGTAAGAAGTAAAATCAGTGTAATCAGTGGCTAAAAACGGAAGGAAAAAAATGAAACCGATTACCAAACAATCTGGCAAAGAAGCAGCGTTCACTATTGTAGAACTGCTGACCGTTATGAGCATTATCGTGATTCTTATCGGCCTGCTTGTGCCGGCCCTGAACAGGGTAAAACGCTACTCCAAAGAGGTCAAACAAAAAGCCCAGTTCCACAGTATCGATGTTGCGATGGAGCTTTTTAACGCCCAGTGGGATGGCTACCCCGACTCTGACGCAAGAGATGAAACGGGCGCATCCTACTGCGGTGCTATGAAGCTCTGCGAGGCAATGATGGGCCAGGATTTACTTGGCTTTAACCCGAACTCGCATTTCCTAAGAGATGCTACAGATTTGTATCCTGATGACCCTGATGAAGAGAACTTGAAGACCAGAAGAGGGCCTTATCTGCAACTCGAAAATGCTAATGCCTATACGTTGATGAGCATATACGGCCCAGCTACAGGCCCTTTCACCGACCCTAATAGTTTGTTTGTCCTGTGCGATGTATATTCAAGGAGGATGAATACCGGAAATAAGACGGGTATGCCGATACTTTACTACAAAGCGGACACATCAGGTACAACGCATCCCACTAAAGATAACAGCATACACATAGACGCTTCAACTAATATCTACGATTACTTTGACAATGACGAATTGGTTGGGCTGAAGAAACCGTGGGAGGCAGGTGTTGACCATATTCTTCATATCGAACCCGAGAGATTTTACGAGAATACGTGGAACAAGAATATTACCACGACGGACAGGCCTTACAGGTCGGATTCTTATATTCTGCTTTCAGCGGGCTTCGACGGCGAATACGGCACGCCGGACGATATATTTAATTTTGAACAATAGCCACAGATGAACACTGATTAACACGGATAAAAAAGAGAAAGGCAGAAGTCAGAACAATGAACTGCGTGGGGAAAGCAATGCTAAAAAAAGCAACATTTATTGTGATGGTTATGGTTATGACGTTGTTGGCCAATTGTGCGCAAGCCGACGAGATTATAAACGGCAGCTTCGAAGATGATGGCCTGATATATGATATCATGGTAGAAGAGCCGAGCAACTGGGATGTCAATGCGCCAGCAGAGCAGTTTGGCGGCTGGGTATATACAGATTGGGTAACCGATGGCTACTACAATCTAACTCTTTATTCGAAGGCGTATAAGACGTTTGAAGTCAACGACATCGCAACTGTCTCACAAAAAGTGTGCTTATACGATGTTAATGAAATTGTTTTTGATATAAAGCTGGATACTCAGTCGGCAAGCAATCCGTGGGACCCGTTGAAACGCACAGCGGTTTTGATGATTGATGATGATGTGGTCTGGGAATCAAACGATATTGGGCCGGATGTAAGGGGTGAATACTTTGACCAACTCTATACTGTTGAAGAAAAATATAAAGATACAAATTCGCATATGTTGTCGTTGGCTCTAAGGGTAGATGTGAACGAGGCTACTACAAACATTAAATATTATATAGATTGGGATTTTATAAGGTTCAACCTTCATTGTGGAGATAATGGTTTTTTGGCTGGTGATTTCAATCGTGATTGTGCTGTTGATATGAATGACTTGGGAATGTTGGCAGAGAAATGGCTGAATGAAATAGTCCCAAATGATAAATACAATTTGTCTAAGCGTGATGATTTAGAGGCGTATGGTGTTATCAATCTTTTTGACTTTGCGGTTTTCGCCGACAGTTGGGATTGTAATATGGCTGATTTGAAAGCGTTCACTGATGTATGGTTAAATGAAGTGTGCCCAAATCATCAATACAATCTATTCAGAGATGACGATGTAGATTCTTGTGGTATTATCAATTTTTTTGACTTCTCTGTCTTCGCTGATAATTGGTTGAGTAGTAGCTTTTGAATAGTTGTCTGTACTGGCCGGAATGAAAGTTAGTGGTGAGTTATGAGTTCATAGTTCATCGACAATAAAGAAAGAACAAAAAACAATGGGCAAAAAACAAAAAACAATGAACGGCTTTACAATCGTGGAGTTATTGACGGTTATTGCGATAATCGCAATCCTGATTGGTGTGCTTATTCCGTCAATGAATCTGGTGCGTAATACCGCAAGAGAAACCAAGCAAAAGTCCCAGTTTGCCACCATCGACCAGGCGCTGCTGGCATTTCGCAGTGATTACGGTGATTACCCACCGTCAGATAATGATGACGGCGATTACTGCGGCGCCCAGAAACTCGCCGAAGCTCTTCTGGGCTGGGACCTGCTCGGCTTTCAACCAAGTTCGCAAGCGAATGGCTGGCGGCCAAATTTTATAGCTGCTGGACATATTAATCATGGAGGTGTATATGACCCTGATTATTTAGATGAAAGAAAAGGCCCTTACTTGGAGCTTGCAACCGCTAATGCTTTCAAGTTAATTGATTTGTTTAATCCTTCCACGCCGTTAGCCCCGGATACGTTTGTGCTGTGCGATTCATTCGGCGTAAAGCAGGTATCTATTGGTGGAAAAGCCGTCAAGGCCGGAACACCAATCCTTTACTACAAAGCAAACACGGCCAGTAAAACAATAAAGATTGGAGATACGAAAAATCGAATTTACGATTATTATGATAATGCTGACATTATTTATTTGAACGATATGGCTGTTAAACTGGATGAGGATTTTTTCTATTCTGATGGCTTTATCATAGACCCAAGGGTAACAGCGAGGCCTTGGCCTTACCGGGCGGATTCGTACATATTGATTTCAGCGGGAATAGACGGGCTGTACGGGACAAGTGATGATATTTGTAATTTTTAGTTCATAGTTCGTTGTTCATTGTTCATAGAAGGAGCGCACGATGGGATTTAACTTTGAAAACCTTGATGTTTATAACGAAGCAGTTGACTTTGTTAATGACGTCTATTCGTTAACAAAAGCTTTTCCAAAAGATGAAATGTTTGGCTTAACAAGCCAGCTAAGAAGAGCGGCGGTTTCTATACCGTTGAATATTTCAGAAGGGTCAGCCCGAAGCAAAAAAGACTTCAGTCGCTTTATTGATATAGCCAGAGGTTCGATTTTCGAGTGTGTTGCGGCGCTACGAATATCACTAAAACAATGTTATCTTGACCAGAAAAAATTTGTTGATTTAGAAGATAAATTGACAGATTTATCAAAAATGCTAAGTGGCTTAAAAAACTCTATGAGTCGATGAACCAAAAACAATGAACAATGAACCAAAAACAATGAACTGTTTTACCCTTGTCGAGATGCTGATTGTCGTGGGTATAACGGCGCTTCTGGCCGCGATAGCAATCAGCGTCGCCGCCCGTATCGACAATAAGGCCAAACAACAGCTTGCCGAAAGCAATATCGCAATCCTTACAGCTGCTTTGCAGCAGTTC
>QNBZ01000060.1 GCA_003644295.1 Planctomycetota bacterium | reverse complement strand
GAAGCGCCGATTTTCGGCGTCGCACATTACAAAATAGTCGGCGACCTGAATGAGGTGGTACCGAAAATGATAAAGGCAATCAAAGAGAGAAGTTGAGATACTCGATACTGGATACTCGATACTCGATGCTCGATACTGGATGCTCGATGCTGGATACTCGATACTGGATACTCGATGCTCGATGCTCGATGCTCGATACTCGATGCTCGTAGAAGGATAAAGTCAGTGGCGTATCAGAGCTATAGAAATCTGGACATTTACAAGAAAGCCCACAAATTAGCTATAGAGATTCACGAGATGAGTTTAAAGCTGCCTAAGTTTGAATTGTATGAAGTAGGAAGCCAAATAAGAAAATCAAGCAAATCGGTTAAAAATAATATAGTTGAGGGTTTTGGAAGACGTAGATATAAGCAAGAGTTCATCAAATTCCTTACTTATTCTATAGCATCTTGTGATGAGACACGAGACCATTTGGATACTTTATATGAAACTAAATCACTGAGAAATACAGAAAAATACGGGTATTTTTGCGAAGAGTACGACCATCTTGGTAAGATGATATCCAATTTCATCAAGTCAGTAAATGGTGGTCACAAAACGAGAATATAGTATCGAGAATAGAGAATCAAGAATGGCAAATTTTTATACCGATAACAACGATATACAATTTTTGTTCAGGCATATAGACATACGCAAATTAGCAACAGTCTGCGAAGATAACTTCAAGTTTGCAAGCGAATTCGACTATGCCCCTGCCGACGCTGACGAAGCAATTCAAAACTATGATATGGTGCTGGATTCACTTGGACAGCTAAGCGGAGATTTCATTGCTCCGCGGGCTGAAGACGTTGACCGTCAAGGCAATATTCTCAACGAAGACGGCTCGGTAACCCGCCCAAAAGGTATTGCCGAATCACTCGATAAACTTGCCAAGGCCGAGGTGATGGGCTTTACGCTGCCGCACCGTTTTGGCGGGCTGAACTTTCCGAGTCTGATTTACTCAATGGCTACCGAAATTGTCTCACGGGCGGACGCTTCCATTATGAATATATTCGGCCTACAAGGTATTGCCGAGACCATAAACGCCTTTGCGTCCGAAGAAATAAAGGAAAAATATCTGCACGATTTTTCAGCCGGCAAAGTAACCGGCGCAATGGTCTTAACTGAGCCGGACGCCGGCTCGGATTTGCAGGCGGTTAAACTGCGAGCTTTTCAGGACAACAATGGCGACTGGTTACTGCACGGCGTAAAACGGTTCATAACCAACGGCTGCGGCGATGTGCTTCTGGTATTGGCCCGTAGTGAGCCGGACAGAAAAGGCGGGCTGGGGCTGAGCTTATTCGTTTGCGACAAAGGCCCGACTGTTCATATTCGCCGGCTGGAAGATAAGCTTGGTATTCACGGCTCGCCCACCTGCGAGATATTTTTCGACAATACCCCCTGTCAGATAATCGGCGAACGTCAGCGGGGCCTCGTAACTTATGTTATGAGCTTAATGAACGGGGCCCGCATCGGTATTGCAGCACAATCGCTCGGCATTGCCGAGGCCGCTTTCGCTATAGCCCGCGATTACGCCGCCAGCCGAAAACAATTCAGCGTCGCTATCGAAAAACTGCCGGCTGTGAGAGATATGCTGCTCGATATGAAAACCGCAATCGAAGCCGGTCGGGCACTTTTGTATGAGACGTCTCGGATAGTAGATATGGAAATCGGATATGCTAAACGCCTTGAGAACAATCCGCCGGAAGACAAGACAGAAGCCAAACAGCTCAAAAATGAATCTCGAAAATACAAAAGATACGCTGCGATGCTAACGCCGATGAGCAAGTACTATTGCTCCGAGATGTGCAACAAAGTAGCTTACGATTCAATTCAGGTGCTCGGCGGCAGCGGCTATATGCGGGATTACGCCTGTGAACGACACGCCCGCGACGCCAGAATTACCACAATTTACGAAGGGACAAGCCAATTGCAGATTGTGGCCGCAGTTCGCGGCGTGTGCAGCGGAACAGCCGAGAAATTCATTGCCGAACTTACTCAACAAAGTTATGAACCTCAACTAAAAGATTTGCTCGAAAAACTGGCCGAGGGAACGGAACTCTTGAAGAAATCAGTCGCCTTCGTAAAAGAAAACGGCAACGAATATATGGACCTTTACGGCAGAGCATTAGTCGATATTGCGATAGATTTAATTATCGGGTATTTGTTCTGCTCTCAGGCAAGCACCACAGTTGATATGCAAGTCGCCACATCAGAAAACGGTGATAACGGCGCTGTTGCTATGAAAGAGCGTAAGGCGATGGTTGCCCGCAGATTCATTACCAAGAACGCTCCCAAAATCGCAGCCCTTACGGAGATAATTTGCAGCGGCGACAAATCAGCATTCACTGATTATGAAACGCTGATTGGACCGGTCGCAGTTGAGTAAGGGAATTAGGATATGCTTGCCGCGGTTATATTTGATTTCGACGGTGTGATAACCGACTCTGAAATTCTGCACTTTCGCAGCTTCAATCAGGTGTTAGCACCATACAACGTTACGCTAACAATAAAAGATTATTACAAAAACTATCTCGGCCTGACGGATATTGACCTGTTTAAGCTGCTGGTTGATAAGGGGATACTGGCGGTCGATACCTGTGAAATCAAGAATCTTGCGGAACAAAAAAGCAGAGTATTCAAGAAGCTGGCAAAAACCGAAGGCAGGATAATCGAAGGCGTGCGCGATTTTCTACAGATAGTCCGCCAAAATAATATACCAATGGCGATATGTTCGGGGGCATTGTTAGCGGAGATTGAACTGATACTGGACGAGGCGCATCTGCGTTCTTTCTTCGAGGTGATAATTTCTGCTGAACAGGTTAAAAAAAATAAGCCGCATCCGGACGGGTTTCTGCTGACTCTGGCTAAACTAAATGAGAAAAGCAGGGATGTCATTGCTCCCGGCCAGTGTATTGTGATTGAAGATTCGCATTGGGGACTCAAAGCCGCCAGAGCGGCTGGAATGCATACCATCGCGGTAACAAATTCCTACGATGCCGAAGAATTGGCTTTGGGTGAAAAAATCATTTCTAACCTCGGTCAATTGACCATAAATGACCTGCAGAAGCTTTGCGATTGAAGTGTGGCGGTTGCCGTATCGCCTATAATGCACCTGGCCCTACAATCCTGGTTTTAACCCTGCCGGTTTTCAAGTTATATTCAATCACATCAACAAAAGCGCCATTGAAATAGGCCGGCTGAAATTCATCGCCCCAAGCCGTTATCATAGACTTGTCAGCATCATAAAGAAGTTCACTGCCAACAAATTGAATACTTTTACTTTTGCCCCACTTCTTCTTTTTCCCCTCTTCTTTATAAGTAATACCACCTGTGGCGCTGAGCATCGAGAGTTCGTTCTGGCCGGTGTCAGTTTCTATTAAATCGGCCTCTATGTGACTGGCGGTGGCTTTAACCTGCTGTCCATACCGGCCATCAACAACGGGAAAATAATCAATAAGGATTGCCTGATTCCCTGCGTCAGCGATAACTCGATTAGTTTCTGGAAAATATTTCAAGGTCTCAAAATCCCGCACAACAGCATAGCATCGTTTGCGCAAACTGAATTTAGCCACCTTTCGCTTCGGCTCGGAAATTTCGGAATTATCTATCACTATTGTGCCATGCGGTCCTGTAGCCAAAAAGAACTGTCGGGCAGGGTCATAGTCAAATCTAAGACACTTCAACTCAATACCGCCAAGCGATTTTTCCTGTGCAGTTTTGATGGATGAAAGTCTAACAATACCACCATCAGCGGTGAAATGTTCGAGGTCAGTCGTCTGCTTATTTTCATTTGCGGATAAATTCACCGTTAGCTTCGGGGCCGAAAGCGTGTATTTCTGCCGGATGTTCGCATCGTCCCGGAACGTTTTACATAAGCAATTGCCCTCAAAAATAACCTGATTTGACGCCGGCAGGAAACGGACCTTTTCGTGTGCGATTATTTTAACCGGAACTGGTGTTTCTTCCGTTTGGTCGGCAGTAAAATTATTTACGTCAAATATAAGCTCCGAACTGCCACTGGCAACCGTGTTGCCGGTAGATACGCAATAATCGATTCTTTGAGCGGAGAACACTGCCCTGCCATCAGCGTCGTTAAAGTCTCTGGGCTTTCTGTTTTCAGCCAGAGTAGTATCGGCATCAAGTTCGGTGGAATTTTTATGCGACTCTGGTGAATCCATCGGCGTAACGAGAATGCCGTCATCGCAGGTTACAATAACATCCGTAAACTGTTCTTCATTGTTTGTTGTTCGTTGTTCATCGTCTTTGCGTCTTTGTGCCTTTGTACCTTTGTGCCTTTGTGCATTTGTACCTTTGTGCCTTTGTGCCTTTGTGCCTTCTTCCCCTTGTATGTTGTTAATGAAAATTTCATCAGCAAAAACCAACTGCTCCGGAGAGTCTATGATAACGTTCTTACTGAATACAGCCCTATAATGCTGTCCAACAGTCTCTGCGGTCGGCTCTTGCTGTGTCCGGCTGGCTGTGTCTGTGTCGGCTGAACCACCAACATTCGTATCCGATGACGAAAACAGAGACGCTTTTGATGACATCTTCAGACGCAAAGTTTCTAAATGAATTATCCTGAGCGATTCAAGGCGGTCGGACTCGTCATTATAAACAATTTCCAATCCAGTGCCGAGCATTTGAGCGTTTTCGGAAACAAATTTGACCGGGCCGTCGGTCGAAAACTGAGATTTTTCGCTGATAAAAACAACATCATCAAGATAAACAAAGCCCTCTTTTATACTGCTGGTGTTCTCAGGCAGAATTCGGATAACTACATTTCCGGTAAGTGTAGCATCCTTCGGGCTGGTTCTGCCGGCAGCGCTGACAACCTGGACTTTGCCCCTGTCGGCAGTTATGTAAAACTTGAAGTTGCGCCGAAAAACATTCATATACGGCTTTTCAATTTCCCACTCGTCTCCTATCTCGTACAGAAGTTTCTCGAATCCGAATTCCCGGTCAACTTTTTTATCCTTGTTCAGATGTGTGTATCTGGCCTCTTGAACTGCCTCGACGCCGACATCGCCAATCATTCCGACCTCTTCGCCAAACCGGCCAACATTACTATCAACAGCAGTGTTCGCTGATTTTGTCCCCGTATCAATATCTATTTTAGGAGTTCGGCTTATCCGGTTGTAAAGCAGGTAGATTATAAGTACAACCACCAGCGAAATAAGCCATATAGAAAATTTTCGCGACTTAAACATAACAGCTCCATTCAGGCCTTACGACAAATACCTCACCATAAGCTCATCCCATCTGTCGGTGCTTTTCAGAATGTATTCTATTACTTCGCGCACTGCGCCGCTGCCGCCCGGCCGTTTGGTTACGAAATCGGCATATTGCTTAACTTCATCAGCCGCATTGGCAACGGCTACTCCAAAGCCCACATATCGAATTGGCGGCACGTCCGGCAAATCATCACCAACGTAAGCGACCTGTTGTGCTGAAATGCCAAGCTGTTCAAGAAGTTTCTCAAGTTCCGGCAGTTTATCAAAACACTGCTGGAGACAATAATCTATCTCAAGTTGCTCGGCTCTGTGCTGCGTTGGTTTTGACTCTCTGCCACTCAGGAAAGCAACTTTCAGCCCCGCTCTGCGCCACATCCGAATTCCATGGCCATCGAGTGCATTGAAAAATTTACTTTCGCTGCCATCGGCATTGACTATCAAAGTACCATTTGTCAAAACTCCGTCAACATCCAACACAAGCAATTCTATGTCCGCAAGGTTCGGTTCTGTCATTTACAATTTCTGTTGACCTCTGCATAATCGCTATCTTTTTCTTGTGCCAGCATCCTGCCACCTCCGAGATACAAATCTACAATTTTACCACACTTCCCCGTTTGTTATAACAGACCAATTTGTGTTTTTCGCCAATGTAGCTTGATTCAGAATGAATAACCAAGCTTATATCATTGCTCTGCTCTATCTGTGCAATCACAGTCCTCTTTTCATTTTGCAGGTAGTCGGCAACTTCCGGGCAGACAAACAATTCAACGCGTTTGATTTGGCTCTTTGAAGCCGACAGATTCAACAGCCGAATAATCTCAATGGCAAGCGATTCAGGGCTTTTAATAAAGCCGGTGCCTCCGCAATGCGGACATGCCAGGTAGGTAGCCGACTGTAATGAAGGCCGCATTCTCTGTCGCGTCATCTCCACAACGCCGAACTTGCTTATCCTGAGTATTCTTGAATGAGCCCTGTCGGCTTTGGTAGCCAAGCGAAAAGCTTTTTCTACATCTGCGCGGTGTTTTTCGCTGCGCATATCAATAAAGTCACAGATTATCAATCCGCCAAGGTCTCGCAACCTAAGTTGGCGGGCAATTTCACTTGCCGCATCCATATTGATTTTGTAAGCGGTCTGTTCAGCGTTTTGGCCTCTGCGATATTTGCCGCTGTTGACGTCTATTGCAACCAGCGCCTCGGTCTGTTCTATTACGATTGAGCCGCCGCTTTTAAGCTCTACCGTACGGGACTGAACTTTAGCTATCTCTCCTTCGATACGGTACTTGTGAAACAGCGGAATTTTACCGTCATAATACACTACTCTGCCTCTCAAACGAGGCATTGCTATGGAAAGAAAGTCCCTGATTTTTCGAACTACACTTTCTGAATCGCATATTATTTTGCTGATTTTACTGTTAAAGACATCTCTGAGTGTCCGAATAACCAAATCCGATTCCTGATAAAGCTCAGCAGGAGCTTCTTCCTTTTCTATTCGTTCTTCAATGGCTCGCCACAATCGCTCAAGATATCTCAAATCGCCCTGAATATCTCTTTTCGAACATCCCTGGCCTGCGGTTCTGATAATAAAACCCTGCCCTTTAGGCGGTTCGCTCTGCTCAAGAATTCCCCTCAATCTTTTGCGTTCATCTTCGTCCCCAATTTTGTGTGACACTCCCTGTTTTCGCATCCACGGCATCATAACCAAGAACTTGCCAGGTAAAGCAAGATAGGTACTAAGAGTCGGCCCCTTGGTATTTATCCCTTCCTTGATTACCTGAACGACAAGTTCATCGCCCTTACGAATACACTGCTGGATGGGCTGGCGTTCCTTCAGCGATTTCCTACGTCCGATGTTTTCAACCCTGCTGCCGGTGATTCCGGAAAAATACCGCGGGTGCAGGTCGCTAATGTGAAGAAAGCCGTTTCTCTCTGCGCCAAAATCTACAAACGCCGCCTGTATGCCGGATTCGATATTTACCACTTTGCCTTTATAGATATTACCAACGTGGCTGCTCAAACTCGCTCTCTCCACGTACAGTTCTTCGAGCGAACCGTCTTCAACTACCGCTACCCTACACTCTTCGCTCTCAGCCACATTTATAAGCATTTCTCTTGCCAT
>QNBZ01000059.1 GCA_003644295.1 Planctomycetota bacterium | reverse complement strand
GGCGCAACCACATTTTTATCATTTAACAGCACAAGTATATTAAACTCAACTTTGTGTTCTCGGCAATTCTCTATTGCGGCCATCACCCTGTCGAAAGTACCGCTGCCTGCCTTATCAAGGCGATAATAGTCATGATACTTTTTCGGGCCATCCAGGCTTATACCAACCAGAAATCTGTATTCACTAAGAAATTCGCACCAGTTATCATCCAGCAATACCGCATTAGTCTGCAGAGTGTTACTTACCGATTGTCCGCTTGTGCCGTATTGCTGCTGTAATTTAACCGCTTTTTTGTAGAAATCCAAGCCCATCAATGTCGGTTCGCCACCCTGCCAGGCGAAACTGCTTATCGGAAATTTAAGTCCGAGATAGCTGCTGATTAACTTCTCCAGCGTCTTATCGCTCATACGATGCGTACCTTGCCCCCAAAGGCGGCTCTTGCCGGAGTAGAAGCAGTACTTACAGCCAAGATTACAATCCGGCCCGGATGGCTTAATTAAAAGAGAGAACGGCTTCATTTTACCTGGCGCATTTCATATACATCAACGGGCATTATTTTAGCAGCAGCAGTAAGTTTTTAGAAGTAAAAAACAGCGCCCATTACGGATAGAGTGTTTTTGTTAAGGAAGTTAACCAGTCGTTAATGCCGATATTATCAACAAAGTAATCTTGGCAACTTTACCATTAAGCTGTGATATGACACGAGAAAAACCGAATCCGCTACAGGCGGACTAAACAATATACGCTAATTTCTGATTGACCTAACTGGCTTTGACGCTTAAACTTGTTGCGAATGGAAAAGCGACTCATAATAAACGCAGACGACTTCGGCCTTTGTGCCGGAGTAAATAAAGCCGTCGCCCAGGCCCATACGGACGGCGTGCTGACCAGCACAACGATAATGGCCAATATGCCCGCCGCTGCCGAGGCCGTCGAAATCGCCAAACAACTGCCGACTCTCGGCGTGGGAGTCCACCTTAATCTGTACGAAGGCAGAGCTCTCTCGAAGGACGCCGGCGTTGACTGCCTGCTCGATGCCGATGGCAGATTCGCTTACTCGCCGGCTAAATTATCATTGCTGTCCATTGGGCTTCACGGAGTTAGAAAGGCCATACGAACCGAGCTGGCTGCTCAGATTCAATGGGTTATAGATAACGGTTTGACGCCGACCCATCTGGATTCACATAAGCATATACACAGTTTCCCAGCCATATTCCCGCTCGTGTGCAAGCTGGCCAGGCAGTTCGGAATTACGGCGATACGATTTACATTAGAGCCGAAGCAGCTCTGCCGGATGCCCTGGCCGCTACCGAGCGAAGACGGCAGAAAAAGGGCGAAGCTGATTCGGATTATGGCGAAGCTCAACCACATCCAGAACCGCAACCTGCTGAAAACCGATGCGCTTCTCGGCGTTGCGCACACCGGCAAAATAGACGCAAATTTTTTCAAAGCGGTATCCCTGTACAATCCAGCTCGAACTGCCGAGGTGATGACGCATCCCGGATTACCTGACGGACTGGACCCGGCAAAAACCAGACTAATCAAACAGCGCAAGGTCGAGCTTGAGGCCCTTTGCAGTGAAAGAACAAAACAATACCTGAAAGATGCTGGAATAAAACTGGTGCATTATGGACAGCTCTGAACAACTCAATATAGACTGCTCGGTCGTGGTGCCGCTTTACAACGAAGCTGAAACGGTTGATGAGCTTTACAGCCGATTAACCAAAACGATGAGCGGAACCGGCCTTTACTATGAGCTTGTTTTTGTCGACGACGGCAGCAGCGACAATACGCTGGAGTTGATAAAGGCAATAGCCGCCAAAGACAGCAAGGTGATAGTCGTCGAGCTTCGCCGTAATTTTGGCCAGACCCCTGCTCTCGCAGCCGGTTTCGACGTGGCAGCCGGACGCATAATAATATCGATGGACGGCGACCTGCAGCACGCCCCAGAAGAGATACCGCATTTTCTTGAGAAAATCAACGCTGGCTACGACGTGGTCAGCGGCTGGCGAAAACACAGAGTTGATAACCTTGTTATGAGAAAAATCCCGAGTAGGGCCGCTAACTGGCTCGCATCGAAAATCAGCGGCGTTGACATCCACGATTTCGGCACCACATTCAAGGCCTACAGGCGAGAGGTAATTGAGCAGTTAAATCTTTATAGCGAAATGCACAGGTTTATTCCAGCTCTGTTGTCGCGCAGCGGTATTAAAATCATCGAGATTCCTATAAAAAATATCGTTCGTCCGAAGGGTTCCAGCAATTATGGAATATCCAGAACCTTCAGGGTGGCCTTCGATTTGATAACGCTGCGTTTTCTGCTTGGATACATCACAAGGCCGCTGCACTTCTTCGGCAGAGCGGCTTTATGGTGCATCTTCACAGCCCTGCTGCTGGGCGCTTACATACTGTACGACAAGTTTATGTATAATGTGCCGATTTTTGTCGCACACGGCCCACTGGCAGGTTTGGCGGCTATGCTATTAATAGTTGGGCTGGGATTTGTCGCTACCGGCCTGCTCGGCGAGATGCTCAGCAGGGTTTATTTTGAATCAACAAACAAAAAAATCTATTCGGTGCGCAAGGTGCATCGCAAAGAAAGTTTAACAGCGGATTAACAGTGAAAAATAAAAAAAAACAATCACCGATTGGCCTGATAATTATTTTGCTGGTAACAGCGGCGGTCTTTTTCTTAGTTGGACATTTTCATATCAAAAATTTTCACGTTGTCGAGCCGGGCACGCTCTATACCAGCGGCCAGCCGAGAGGAATGGATTATACTCGCCTGCTCTACAAATATCACATCGCTACAATCGTAAATGTCCGCTCAGCTTCGGAGCATCGCGAAAGAAACTGGTTCAATGAAGAAATAACCTGGGCCAAAAACAATGGCGTTAGATATATCGAACTGCCTATTAGAAGAGACAACTATTTCCCCGACAAAAAAACTCAGGAACAATTCCTGAATATAATGGCTGATAAGGAAAATCTTCCCGTCCTTCTGCACGGAAGCGGCGGAAGAAAAAGAGTCCCTATGCTGGCGGCGGTATGGCTGATAAAAAGCGGCGGCTTATCCATCGAGGAAACAGTTAAGGTTATCGAGAAAATCAACGGCCGCAGGGTAACTAAAGCCGAAAGTAAATTTATCAGCGACCTGGCAAACTAACCGGCGCAAATGCAAATACTTCACGCCTGCAAAACAGGGAGATTTAACCGCGTGAGAATCAAAAGAAGAAGCATATTTATCAATGGCCTAATCGTGGCAGGCACTGGATTTGTATTATTGTACTTGCACAGACATATTACACCCGTAAGGCAACCGGTTTTAATCGACCAGATTCTGGATTCACTCGGACTGACAATTATATTTTTTGGCGAGTATATCCGTATCTCCGCCAGGGGGTATAAATCTCTGCGGATAAGCGAAAAACAATCCCTTATAACTTCCGGGCCTTATGAGATGGTACGCAATCCTATGTACCTGGGCAGTTTTCTTATAGGGCTGGGGATTGTGGTAATGACTTTGAAAATATGGATGACGCCGATTTACATTTTGCTTTATTTACTGTGGTATCAACACCAGCTTTCTAAAGAAGAGCAGCACCTTATCAAACGGTTTGGCCAGGATTATCTGGATTATACGCAGGCAACCCCGAGGTTTTTTCCGCATGTCAAAGGGCTGCTGGAGTTTGATATAAGAAAATACATACCGCTGAGACCGGAATGGATAAAGAAAGAATGGAACACGATTCTGGTATGGGTGCTGGTAGTGGTATTTCTCGAGGGTTATGAAGACCTGCGACAGTATGGTTTTTCAGCGTTGTTAAAAGAATTCTCTTTACTGTTTTTCTTAACGTTATACTTTATCGCATTTGCATTTATATTCAGGGAAAAATAGCGGGTACAGGGTGCGGTATTACGGGTCTTTTCCGACGAATTTCGCTGATTTGTGAAACAGTGCGCCGGGGGCGTTCTGATGCCATCTGCGCTCGGCCTTTTCCCTGTAATAGACCATTTTGAGCTTACCTTCGTTCTGCAATTTCTCCAGATGTCCCGCCGTGGCGACAACCCAATCGCCCTGCTCGTAACGCTCGTACAGCCGTGATTTATCTTTTATCTCCGGTATGGCTCTGCCGAAATAGTGGACGGACCTGTTGGATATG
Source organism: Planctomycetota bacterium (assembly GCA_003644295.1). Lineage (GTDB taxonomy): Bacteria > Planctomycetota > Phycisphaerae > Sedimentisphaerales > Anaerobacaceae > B140-G9. The sequence goes on along the minus strand of QNBZ01000059.1, from coordinate 3,280 downwards.
TATTCATAAGCCACGAGGTTATCAGACTGCGGAACTATCTGAGCTAGCTTTCTGGAAAAATCCCGTGAGTACCTGTTGTAATCCAGCGGGTTCAGAATGCTGACATAAGCAATCATAATCAGAACAACAATGCCGGCAAAAACTGCGCTGCACGCAGCGGCGGGTCTCCTTTTGGCAAACAGTACGGCGACAGCCACAGCTACAACGATAGTTATTGCAGACAGTATCACTGCGGCGGTGAGCAGTTGAGAATTAGTTCTGGCTGCGTGAAGAGGCCCTTTGATATTGCCGGCAATCAGCACAACAATCGGGGCAATGATTGCACATGTGATTATTACGACAATATGGTTTCGCAGGATGCCGGCAGCGTATTTTTTAGTGTACGCCTTTTGTACGAAAGCCATATCTTCTATGAGGATTCCTATCAGTATCGCCATTGCCGGCATCAGCGGCAGTATGTAGTGCTGGCGTTTACCTCCGCTTATGGTAAGGAACGCCAGGTCTATAACGAACCACAGCCACAGGAACTGCATTACGGCTCTCTTTTTATTCCAGACCCTGAAGAAAGGAGCCGCCAGGGCCATTGGCAGAAAGGCAACCCACGGCAGTGCAAACTGGAACATTATGTAAAAATAATAATAGATTGGTTTACCGCCTGGCCTGTATGTGCCGAGGAAACGGTCGATAAACTCTCGCTTCCATATTGCCAAATCCCAGTTTAGTTTGGCAGCGATAGCCAACGGCCACGGCAGTACGATAGCAAGGAAAATAATCATTCCCGCAATCGGTAATAGTTTTGGAAGCATTTTCCATTGCCGGAAAACCGCAATGTAGAAAAATATCGGCAGCAGAACGAGCGGCAGCGGAGCCGGGCCCTTGGCAAGGTTCGCAAGAGCAAACCCGAACCAGAAGACAAGCATATAAGCGACCTGTCTCTTTCGGCTCTGAGTGGTAACAGCGGAGTAAAAACTTAAAAGGCATAGCACAATAAAAAAAGTGAGCGCCATTTCCGGCCTAGCGTTGTGAGCGTAGCGAACATAAGCCAGCGATGTTGCCCAGACAGCCGCCGAGACAGCCGCAATACGAAAAGACAGCAGCCGGCTTACAAAGTACAGGATAGCCGCAACTGAAAGCACCGCAAAGACAGCGCTCGGCAGACGGGCGGTGAATTCGTCAACCTCGCCGGTTATTTTAGCAATGCCGGCAACAAGCCAATAGCTGAGCGGAGTTTTATTAAGACGGGGTTGCCAGTTGCAGGTAGGCCAAATCCAATCGCCGCTTTGCAGCATCTCCCGTGCGGTAATCGAGACGAAACATTCGTGATTGCCTAACGTTTTTTCCGTGAACGTCCAGGATGCGCTTACCGCGGCAAGCAGCAATACACCGCAGACGATAAGTCTCTTTGTTCTCTTGATATTGCTTTGGTTGTTTTCCATCGCTTATTTCAGCAGATTACTTGATTAGTTTGATTAGTTCGTCAAGGTCGTTCGGCGCTTCGATTGGCGGATTGCTGAATTCGCCCTGTTTGTCTTTATGATAGTTGACGGTTACGTTCGGGTCTTTAAGCGGATGACCTGTCAGCACACAGGCGATTCGCTCGTCAGCGGCTATAACGCCTTCGGCCCGCAGATGTTTCAGCCCTGCGATTGTCGCCGCCGAAGCCGGCTCGCAGCCCAGCCCGTATTTGCCGATGATTGCTTTAGCATCGACAATCTCTTCATCGGTTACCGCACGGACAACGCCGTTGCATATATCGAGTGCCCGCAGGCATTTCTTCAGATTAACCGGACGCGAAATCTCGATGGCTGAAGCGCAGGTGTGCGGCGAAAAATTGCGGGCCGTCAGGTCGGCGTAATAATCGTCAATAATTTTGTTGTTAACTTTACCTTTATTCCAGATGAGTTTTTTGTTGTTGACCAAATCAGTCAGCGTATCGGCTCCGGTGGCGTTGATAATTGCCATTCGCGGTATTCGCTCGATTAAGCCGAGCTGTTTCAATTCGTAAAATGCCTTGCCGAATGCGCTGGAGTTGCCGAGGTTGCCGCCGGGTACGACTATCCAGTCCGGCACTTCCCAGCCGAGGCCTTCGATTATTCGGTACATTATGGTTTTTTGGCCTTCGAGCCGGAACGGGTTCAGTGAATTGAGCAGATACAGGCTGAGCTTCGTGCAGACGTCCTGAACCTGTCGCATACAGTCGTCGAAGTCGCCTGCTATCTGAATGGTCTGTGCGCCGTAATCCATTGATTGGCTGAGTTTGCCGAAAGCGATTCTGCCTGAGCCGATAAAGACAGTGCATTTGAGGTCGCAGTGATGTGCATACAGGGCGACCGATGCCGAGGTATTGCCGGTTGAAGCGCAGGCGCAGGATTTTGCCCCGACCATTTTTGCGTGACTGAACGCCGCCGACATACCGTTGTCTTTGAATGAGCCGGACGGATTAAGGCCTTCGTATTGCAGATATAAACGCCCCGGCTTAACATCGACGTATTTGGCTACCAAATCATTTTGCTGAAGGATTGTTTGGCCTTCGCTGATGGTTACTTTGTATTTATCGGGACAGAAGTTCAGCAGCTCACGAAACCGCCACACACCGGAGAAGTCCAGCCGGTTTTTTCTGCTTGCCCAGCGTTTGGCGAAGTCGCTTAATTTTTTGGGAACTTCGATTTTATCCCAGTTATAACGAATATCGAGCAATTCACCGCATTGGGGACATTTGAAGAACGACTCGCTGCAATCGAACTCTGCGCCGCAATCCGGATTTATACACTTCTGATAAGCTGCGTTGGTTATACTCATAGGAAAAATTCCTTATCAATTCTTTTGTCATTGGGCTTCCTTTTTGTGTTATTCTGAGCTTCCCTCTTGTCATTATGAACGGAGTGAAGAATCTCAATCATACCAGTCGCTGCTTAAATCTTCCCAATCAGGATTAGTTTTATTTATCAGCTCAATTTTCCTTTTTCGCAACCAGCCCTTGATTACTTTCTCCCTGGCAATAGCAGAATACACCTCACCAAAAGTCTCGAAATATATCAAGCGACTGATATTGTACTTTTCCGTAAAGCCTGAAATGAGTTTATTCTTATGTTCATAAACTCGCCTTTTTATATTATTGGTCATACCTGTATAAAGCGTTCCGGATTTATTAGTCATAATGTAAACATAATATTGATTCCGGCCCTGCATAGGTTCTCAATTATTATTGTAAGACCTCTTTTCAGCTATAGATTTCTCGTTTGGCCGCCACACTGTTTTGTCATTATAAGTTTCCATTTTG
>QNBZ01000058.1 GCA_003644295.1 Planctomycetota bacterium | reverse complement strand
TTATCCCGCTTCGGGACAGCCACCAGACCAACATCGACATCGCCGGCTAAAACCAATTCATAGATTCTGGCCGAGTTGAGATATTCGATATGAACATTAACCTTCGGATAGCTGACCATAAATATCTTGACATAGTTCGGCAATGTGTGCATACCGATACTGTAAATTGCAGCCACGTTTATTCTATCCGCTGTTGAGGATTTCAGAGCGTTCAGTTCACTTTTCAATTGTTCATATCGGTCAAGCATATTTTTGGCGGCCTGGTAAAGCAACCTGCCCTCTTTTGTAAGTTCGATGGGTCTTTTTTTTCGGCTGATTAACTGGCACTTGTGAGTGAGTTCCAGTTGCGCAAGCTGTTGCGAAACCGCGGACTGACTTAGAAGGTGTTTTTCTGCGGTTTTTGAAAAGCTTTGTAAATCAGCTAAATCGCAGAATATCTTTAGCGTTTCTATGTGCATTATAAGCCGTCTTAATAGTTTATATTATCATTTAATCCATTGTGCTATGCTGCCGATTATGATATTTTGTTATTAGTATAGCTTATTACCAGTTGTGAAAAACGAAAATTTTTGATTTTTAATGGAGGTTATTCCAGTGCCAGCTAACGAATTAATCCAAACTGTTTATGAGCAGGTTCTGAAACGCAACCCCGGCGAGCCCGAATTCCACCAAGCTGTAAGGGAAGTACTGGATTGTTTAGGCCCGGTACTCGATAAAAATCCCGATTATGTCAAGGCAGGGATTCTTGAGCGGTTGGTCGAGCCGGAGAGGCAATTAATCTTTCGCATCCCCTGGCAGGATGACAAGGGTAATTTTCGCGTAAATCGTGGATTTAGAATCGAATTTAACAGCGCACTCGGCCCATATAAGGGTGGCATTCGTTTTCATCCGAGCGTTTATATCGGCATCATCAAGTTCCTGGGTTTCGAGCAAATCCTCAAGAATTCGCTGACAGGTCTGATGATGGGCGGCGGTAAAGGCGGAGCCGACTTCGACCCTAAAGGAAAATCTGATAATGAGGTAATGCGTTTCTGCCAGAGCTTCATTACCGAGCTTTGTCGCCATATTGGACCTGACACAGATATACCCGCAGGTGATATCGGAGTCGGCGGACGCGAAATCGGCTATATGTTTGGCCAGTACAAGCGTATTCGCAATGAGTTCACCGGCGTCCTGACCGGCAAAGGCCTTGAATGGGGCGGCTCGCTGGCAAGGACGGAAGCTACCGGCTATGGACTTGTCTACATAACCGAGGAGGCATTGAAGGCCAATGGAAAAAGCATTGATGGAATGACCGTTAGTATATCCGGCTCCGGCAATGTCGCTATTTATGCCACCGAGAAAGCCCAGCAGCTTGGCGGCAAGGTAATAACGCTCAGTGACTCTAACGGCTTTATTTACGACCCCGATGGCGTTAATCTCGACACCGTCAAACAGCTCAAGGAAGTGGAGCGAAAACGGATAAAGCAGTATGTTGCGATTCACAAAAACGCTAAATACACTGAAGGTTGCAGCGGTATTTGGGGCGTTAAATGCGACATTGCGCTGCCTTGCGCAACTCAGAATGAGCTTGACGAGGACGCCGCCAAAATTCTTGTTAAGAACGGCTGTATTATCGTTGGCGAAGGCGCTAATATGCCCTGCACACCGGAAGCTGTCGAAGTATTCCTCAATAATAACGTTGTCTTCCTTCCGGGAAAAGCCGCAAATGCCGGCGGCGTAGCTGTCTCAGGTCTTGAAATGGCTCAAAATAGTCAGCGTATTGCATGGACATTCGAGAAGGCAGAGGCAGAATTGAAAAATATTATGACAACAATCTATAAAAACAGCAGTGAAGCAGCAGAAGAATACGGCAGAGCGGGCAATCTTGTGGCCGGTGCTAATATCGCCGGCTTTATAAAAGTCGCAAACGCAATGCTCGCTCAGGGCCTTGTCTAAAAAAACCGAGACATAGACCTCAAAAGGGCGCTTGTTGTTGATAGGCGTCCTTTTTTTGTTGTGAAAATATGGAACTGTCATTACAATTTGCTGCGATGGCAAAGGATGTGAATATCAATAAAGTCGTTCGCCAGCACATTGAGATGAACGAATTTTTTGCCGGCGGCTTTGTGCCAATTGGGCCAAATGCTATGCAGGAACAAACAGAAGCTAACGAGCATACCCGGGATGTGATAAATGGGCTTGCAGCAATCGCCGACGAAGTTCGCCAGTGCCACAAATGCGGCCTCGGCTCGCTGCGCACAAACGCCGTACCCGGAGAAGGCAGCCCGAATGCTCGAATCTTTTTTGTCGGCGAAGGACCCGGCGCCGATGAAGACGCCACCGGCAGGCCTTTTGTCGGCAGAGCAGGCAAATTCTTAGATAAAATAATCGCTGCTATGCGGCTGAAGCGAAGTGAGGTTTATATCGGAAATATCATAAAATGCCGTCCGCCGGGCAACCGCGACCCACGCCCAGATGAGATAATAAACTGTCTGCCATACCTTCAAAGGCAGATTGAGTTGATAAACCCCGAGGTCATTGTAGCAATGGGGGCTCCAGCCGCCAAGACTTTGCTGAACAGCACCAAGTCGATAGGCCAATTGCGAGGCCAGTTCCACGAATACTATACCGGCATCGGCAGGCCGCCTATAAAGCTTATGGCAACTTACCACCCAGCGTATCTGCTGCGCAACTATTCAAAGGAAAATCGACAAAAGGTCTGGGAAGATATGAAAAAGGTTCTGTCCGAACTCGGCCTGCCAATCCCTTAACGCTCAGACAAGTAATACCAATTCAATTTATTGGTGATTGAATAGAAAAATAAATGAACACAACAGTAAAATCCTAAATCCTAATATCTAAACCCTAAACAATATCAAATGACTAAATTTCAAATGTTCAAAATACCTGTGCACATCAGAAAACGGCTGTTTTGGTCATTTGAGTTTCGATATTGGAATTTGTTTAGGATTTAGAGTTTAGTACTTAGGCATTTACCCACTTTCGGATAAATCAATTTTATGTGGTTCTTCCTGGCCGCAATACGCCAAGCGTTGGCTGGGCGGGTATCAGTTACGATATAATCGAGTTGGTCAATGTCGGCAATCTTGTAGAGAGCGGGATTGTCGAATTTGGTATGGTCGCCGACGAAGATAACCTCGCTGGCCCTTTTTAGAACCATCTTCGCAAATCCAACAGTAACAACATCGGCTCCGCTGATGCCGGCATCTATTGTAATATCATCGGCGCCGGTAAATGCCCTGAATCCGCCCAATTGCCCGATAGCTATCTCGGCCCCCGGCCCAACCATATCCATTCTGTCCGGTCGATATTGGCCGCCAATAATTATTATATTGTGCGTCGTCATCTCGTGTAGTCGGCGCATTAGATACAGCGAGTTGACGATAACCGTAAGTTTTTTTCTATCCGTCAGGTATGGAATGATTTCATAACAGGTCGAGCCGGCCTCAAGATAGATAACATCGCCGTCTCTGATTAGCTTACTTGCCAGTTTGCCGATAACTTTCTTTGCGGTGAGCTTCCGCTTTTGGCGGTATCGCACTGAAGCTTTGACTTCCGGTGCTGCCAAAACCGCCCCGCCGTAGGTCTTGTTCAGCAGGCCCTTACTCGCTAAAAGCCCCAGGTCCCGCCTGACTGTAACTTCGGTTACGCCAAGAGCTTGTGAGATGTCCTTTACATAAACCCGCCCTGTTGAGCCAAGCTGTTCAAGTATCCGTTTGCGTCTGATTTCTGCTGCAATACCCATTTTCTCGTATCGTGTATTTCGTGAATCGTATATCGTAGAACTCTGTATGCTGTACTCTATTTTAGCCCTGACGTCAATTACAAAATGTTCGATTTGTTTCGATTTTGTGCCTTTTGTGTGTATAAATGTAGCTGTTTGTGTTGTTTTCGGTTGTTTATTTGGTTGGTCTGATTTATATTAAACTAAACTGATATTGACACTAATTTGAGAGGATTATCAATATGGATTTTCGTATTGAGGATAATCGGAAAAAGCCGGTTCCGAAATTAAAAGAGCTTATAAAAGACGGGACTATTACCCTCGAAGATGCGACCGATTGGCTCAGGAGTATCTATGAAATTCGATTTTTTGAGGAAAAGGTTTTTGAGCTTCTGGGTCAGAACATCATCAAAGGAGCTTCTCACCTTTACGCCGGCGAAGAGGCCGTTGCGGTCGGTGCCGCTGCCGCTATTGAGCGCGGCGATGTCATCGGCTCAACGCACCGCGGCCACGGCCACTGCGGCGCTATCGGCAACAAATATGCCGACAGCGAAGATGACCGCCAGAATCATTGGAATCGGATGATGGCCGAGTTAATGGGCAAAGAAACCGGCTACTGCAAGGGCAGAGGCGGCTCAATGCACATTGCCGAGGTAGATAAGCAAAACAACCTCGGCTCGACCGGTATCGTCGGCGGAAATCAGCCGCCGGCTGTCGGAGCAGCTCTGGCTGAAAAATACAAAAAAACAGGAAAAATCGTAGTTTCGTTCTTCGGCGATGGCTCCACCAATACCGGAACTTTCCACGAGTCGATGAATATGGCTTCAGCGCTGAAAGTGCCGCTGGTAGTAATAATCGAGAACAATCTCTACGGAATGAGCGTGCCGTTTTCCGGCAGTGAAGTCAAAGGCACTGTAAAGGCAAGCAATATCACAGATATCGCAGAGCGGGCTTACGCTTACAACGTACCAGCTACGATTATGGATGGTCAGGATGTAGTCGCTGTTTTTCTTGCGGTACGCTCCGCAGCCAAAACGGCCAGAGAAGATATGCAAATGACCCTGCTCGAGGCCAAGACCTATCGCTGGTATGGCCACAGCCGAAGCGACCCACGCGCATACCGCACCAAAGAAGAAGAGAAAATATGGCACGACAAAGACCCTATTACTGTATTGTCCAAAAAGCTGCTTGATGAAAAACTCGCCACGCAGCAAGAGCTTGACGCTATAAAAGACAAGGCATTTAATACCATCGAGGCAGCCACAAAATTCGGTCTGGACAGCCCTTGGCCAAACCCAGCCGATGTAGCTAAAGACGTTTACGTGAATGAGGCCTATCCTGCTGAAATTATCAACGCCGACAAAACCACCGCTGCAAAAATCGCCGAGGCAACAAAAGCATTCGAGACGGCATTCGCTTTGTCAACAGCCAAAACGAAAAAAGCCAAAACCGAAGAATGCAAAGAACAAATCAAATCCCGGTTCGGCGTTGATATTATGACAATGGCCCAGGCCATCATTGCCGCTCAGGACGAAGAGCTGGCAAGAGATGAAAACGTCATCATAATGGGCGAAGATGTTGGGCTGTACGGCGGAGCATATCACGCTACCGCAGGGCTGCTGGAAAAATACGGCACCAGCAGGGTTATTGATACCGCAATATCTGAAGCGGCAATCACCGGCGGCGCGGTCGGCGCAGCCCTTCGCGGATTGAGACCGATTGCCGAGATTATGTATGTTGATTTTATTACCATAGCGCTCGACCAGCTTGTCCACGTCGGCGCTTATAACCGCTATATGTTCGGAGGAAAAGCCAAAGTGCCGATGGTTCTGCGAACAGAAGGCGGAGTCGGCAGATGTATCGCTGCCCACCATTCAGAATCACTGGAGGCCTGGCTAATGCATCCGCCCGGACTTTATGTGGTAATGCCTTCAACGCCTTATGACGCCAAGGGTCTGCTCAAAGCAGCCATCCGCAGCGACAATCCGGTAGTGTTTATCGAGCATAAGGCAACTTATGGCCAACTCGGTGCAGTGCCTGAAGGTGATTATATCATCCCGCTGGGCGTCGCCGATGTCAAAAGAGAAGGCAAAGACGCTACCATTGTCAGCTACAGCAGAATGGCGATGTGGTCGCTTCAGGCAGCTAACATACTGGCTGAGCAACATAGTATTGACGCAGAGGTAATTGACCTGCGAACACTCAAGCCGCTCGACATAGAGACGGTAGCTAACTCGGTTCGCAAGACCGGACGACTCATCACGGTCAGCGAGGGTTTCGGAACCTGCGGAGCAGGCAGAGAGATAACCGGCCAGCTTATGGCTCATAAGTTTGAAGACGGCAGCACCGGCTTTGATTATCTTGACGTAGCGCCGGTCAACTTGGCGGCTGTTGACGCACCGCCGCCGATGAGCGAGCCGCTGGAGTTGGCGAGCATACCAAGTGTAGAAAAAATAGTTGAAACTGTTAAGGCAATCGTTTAACTAATACGAAACACGATATACGAAACACGATATACGAAATACGATATACGAAATACGATATACGAAATACGATATACGAAATACGATATACGAAATACGATATACGAAATACGATATACGAAATACGAGGATTAATATGGCAAAGGAAATAAGATTACCACAGCTCGGCCAAACAATGGAGGAAGGCACAATCGTAAGTTGTATGGTCAGCATCGGCAGTGAAGTTAAAAAAGGCGATGTCATTTTCGAGATAGAAACCGACAAAGCCACGCTCGAGATGGAATCACCCGCTGATGGTTTCGTAAAGCATATCCTTGTAGAAAACGGCCAGACGCTGCCTGTAGGAGAGCCGGTTCTGATTCTCGGCGACAAAGACGAAGATGTGCCACAAAGCTTTGTTGACTCACTAAAGGCCGGCGCACCAACTGTCGAAGTGCCGGCGGCAGCAACCCCAGCAGCCGAGCCGGTCAAGCCACAGCCGGCGGAGACAATCGGCAAAGTCAAGGCGTCACCACGAGCGAAGAAACTTGCCAAAGAGCTTGGTGTGGATTTGTCGGGCATCACCGGCACAGGTCCAGCAGGCCGAATTACCGAACAGGATGTCAAAAAAGCCGCTGCTTCGAAGCCCTCTGAACCGGCAGCACCCGGAGCGGAGGTCAAACTCGGCCAGACCATAGCCCTCAACCGGCTGCAGAAAATCACCGCACAAAAAATGCTGCAGTCAAAACGCGAAATACCCTGCTTTTATCTGACGGTAAAAGCTGATGTTACCGACCTTGTCGAATTCAGAACAAAATCAAATCAGACCGGCGATGTGAAAATCGCATACAACGATTTTATTGTGCGAGCGGTTGCAATCGGTATGGAGAAATTCCCAATTATGACAGGCCAGTTGGATGGTGAAACCATCAGATTAGCAGACAGCATCGGCGTCGGCTTGGCAATCTCCGTTCCGGACGGACTGGTTGCGCCAATCATCAAAGACGTGCAAAAAAAGAATGTCGCCCAAATCGCAAATGACAGCAAAGCGTTAATTGAGAAAGCTCGTAATAACAAGTTATCGCCCGACGACCTCGAAGGCGGATGCATCACCGTCAGCAACCTCGGCGCATTCGGCATAGAATCCTTTATTCCGGTTGTTGTGCCGGGCCAGTGCAGCATCCTCGGCATCGGGCAGATAACCGATACCTGCGTGCCGGAAAATGGCGACATTAAGGTTCGAAAACTAATGAATAT
>QNBZ01000057.1 GCA_003644295.1 Planctomycetota bacterium | reverse complement strand
GCCATTACAAATAACGGGATATCCAAACCAATTTCGACGTTTCCGATTTTGAAATTCATTTTATCAGCCCTATCCTATCGCTCTGATAATTTTTGTTCTGATTCCCGCCGGCTTGGCGCCTTCCGGCACAAGGCAATTGACCGCCTGTGGTATTACTTTAATCTCTACCGGCAAAGCAGGCCCCGGGTCACCATCAATCTCAGTTTCTATCGCCGCGTCAGAATTTACAAGTATGTTTTTACCCTGACGATAAATAACATCGCTGCTGTCGGCATGCTGTTTCAAAATCGTCATCACAGAATGTTTCACCAAATGCAAATGAGATGCACATTTATAAATACACACATCCAGCAATCCATCCCCAAAATCGGCGTAATGCAGTATCTGAAGCCCTACCGCATATCTCGATATGTTTCCGACAAACACTAATCCACGGCCCTGGAAAATTTCTTCGCCGTCCACTTCCACCTTTATCGCGTCAAATTTGTAGTTCCAAAACGTCCGCCATATTGGCCAGAAATAATCAAAGTAGTCTATATGCCCCTTCCTCTGCTCGCTGACGCTTTTGACCACCTGGCCATCAAATCCAAAACCGGCTATAGAAGTGAAACACTTGCCATTTGCAGTTCCCAGGTCCAAAGTCCGAATGTACCCCGCCTCGAACGTCCTTATTATTGTTCTTAATTTTTCATCAAACCCAAGTTCATTTGCCAGCAAATTCTCGGTCCCGCAGGGTACTATCAACAGCGGTTTGCCGCTGCCTTCCAAACCGTGTGCCACTTCTCTAACGGTACCGTCGCCGCCGACAACAACGACCATCGCACAATCATAATCAACCGCCGCATCAGAAGCCAATTCGCAGGCATCATCCAAAGAAGCAGTCAAATTAGCCCTGACCTCGAAACCCCTTTGGACAAGGTACCGCTCAAACCGCCGTCCGGCAAGTTTATTGCTGCTGGCGCCTGATTTTGGATTTACGATATAAGCAATATAACCATCGTCAGGTTTCATATTCTTAATTTACTATTGACTATTTGTTTTTTTCGCCATCAAGGACGCATAGCTTTCTGTTATGTGCGGTGAATCTGTCAATCCTAAAGTTTTCTGCACATCAGCGATTTTTTTGTCGTCCGTCCCTTCTATTTCCACAAAACAACCCAACAGAGGCAACTCATCGAGGGCAATTTCACAGCCGCCGAGTTTCCATACTAGGCGCTTCTTTTCAAAAACCAACGCTTTGTCATACCCAAGAGCCAAAAGCAACTTCTCAATCGAATCGGCATCTTTAATTTCAACTTCTATTTCCCGTCTTTTTTTGAAGTCGTCCTTTTCTTTGGCGCCCTTATAAGTTAGAAATACTTGCTTATCCCGACCAACTAATTGTCGTCTCAGCCGAAGACACCGGTCGCTTCCAGTTAGGGTTCTGTCTGCATCATCAAAATAGTAATCTGTCTGCAACTGCTCTTCTAAAAATTCGGCGCCGAGTTCAGTTAGCTTCTCCGTTATATTCTGTAACGAGTCAACTTTCAGCTTTGCTTCAATTTCGATACACATCAATTCTATTTACTATTTTCGATTTTCTATTTACTCAACTTGACTGACTTTTGTATAAAAAAGTTGCTATAGTAAAAACATACAAGCCCTGTCATTCTGAACGTAGTGAAGAATCTCACAGTTAAAATACGGTTTAACTCTGTCGTAAAGCCAGATGCTTCGCTTTGCTCAGCATGACAACTAAAAAGTCAGTCAAATTGACAAGACTATATTTACCAGTCGGGATTTGATAACAATAATTTTCTTCAGTTCTTTGTCGGCTATAGCAGCGGTTACTTTCTCACTACTTAACGCCTTCTGCTTTATCTGCTCCTCGTCGGCCTCGGCAGCAATAACTATTCTGTCCCTTATCCTGCCGTTGACCTGCACGGCCAATTCGATTTCTTTTTCTTTGATAAGCCCCTCATCGTATTCGGGCCAGCTCTCGTAAGCCAGCGTATCCTTATGACCCAATTTTTCCCAAAGTTCTTCGGCAATATGAGGCGCCAACGGAGAAAGAATTAAAATAAACTTCTCGATAACCGATTTGGACCTGACCGGCTGTTTGCCGAGGTGATTTACAAAAATCATCATTGCGCTTATCGCCGTGTTAAAACTGAAACTTTCGATATCATCACCAACTTTTTTTATTGTCTGATTCAGTAACCGCAGCGTCGGCTCATCAGCTTGAGTTTCTTTTATGGCCTCGATAAGCTCTCCGGTATCTTCGTTCACCACCATTCGCCAAACTTTCTGCAGGAACCGATGCACACCTTCCACCCCCTGCATATTCCAGGGCTTCGTCGCCTCCAGAGGCCCCATAAACATCTCGTAAAGCCGCATCGAATCAGCTCCATAATCAGCGACTACCTTATCGGGGTTGACCACATTGCCCCGTGACTTGCTCATTTTCTGGCCGTCTTGACCGAGAATCATTCCCTGATTAACAAGTTTCTTGAACGGCTCTCTGGTACTAACGTAGCCAAGGTCGTAAAGAAACTTATGCCAGAATCGGGCATACAAAAGGTGCAGAACGGCATGTTCAGCTCCGCCGACATACAAATCAACCCCTCCGCCACTCATCCAGTATTTTTCCTTTTCCGTATCGCAGATTCGCTGGTTATTATTGGGGTCAAGGTATCGCAGATAATACCAGCAACTTCCGGCCCATTGAGGCATTGTGTTTGTTTCACGCTTGGCTTTTGAGCCGTCTGGCAGCACAACATTGACCCAATCGTCAACATTGGCCAATGGTGACTGAGCCGTATCCGAAGGTCTATAATTTTTAACCACCGGCAGCTCCAAAGGCAAATCCTCTTCGGAAAGCCCGATAACATTCCCGTTTTCAGTATGCAAAATCGGGAACGGCTCACCCCAGTAGCGCTGCCTGCTGAAAAGCCAGTCGCGCAGTTTGTAATTTACAGCTTTTCTGCCGAGACCATTTTCCTCAAGCCAGTTTGTGATTTTCTCTTTGAATTCAGCCGTTGATAAACCATCGAACCGCCCGCTGTTAATCGCTTTGCCATCGCCAACAAAACACAACTTGCCCTGCTTGACCAATTCTGATTGTTCACTGTCCTGCGGTTCAACAACCGGAATAATCGGAAGGTTGAACTTTTTTGCAAATTCAAAATCCCTCTCATCGTGTGCCGGCACCGCCATAATCGCACCTGTGCCATAGCTGAGCAAAACATAATCGCTGACCCAGATAGGAATCTTTTCACCATTGACCGGATTTGTTGCGTAAGCGCCTATTGGTTCACCGGTTTTTTCTTTAGCCAAATCAGTTCTGTCCAAATCGCTCTTACGGGCGGCTCGTTCACGATATTTCTGAACGGCTTTTCTTCTCTGCTCACTTGTAATTTTATCTACAAGCGGGTGTTCAGGCGCAATGACCATATATGTAGCGCCAAACAAAGTGTCCGGCCGAGTGGTAAAGACCCAAATATCCTCGTCAAAACCATCTACCTTGAAATTAACTTCTGCCCCGATACTTTTCCCTATCCAGTCGGTTTGCAATTTTTTTATTGATTCCGGCCAATCCACCTCGTCTAAATCTTCGAGCAATCTCTCGGCATATTTTGTTATTCGCAACATCCATTGTCGCATCGGCTTTCTGACTACCGGATGTCCGCCCCTCTCGCTCAACCCGCCGACCACTTCCTCATTTGCCAGAACCGTCCCCAGAGCCGGACACCAGTTGACCGGCACCTCGGCCTCGTAGGCCAAGCGATGAGCATTTACGTACTTCTGTTTTTCAGCTTCACTCAAGCCAGCTGGAATCGGTAACTGTTCAATCGGTTTGGCTTTTCGCTCGGTTTCGTCAAAATAACTATTAAAAAATTTCAGAAAGATCCACTGTGTCCACTTGTAATAGTTCGGGTCGGTAGTGTTGATTTCCCTGTCCCAGTCGTAACTAAAACCCAGTGCCTTGATTTGCTGGCGGATATTATCAATGTTCTTTTGAGTTGTCTCTTTAGGGTCGGCGCCGGTGCTGACGGCATACTGCTCGGCCGGTAATCCGAACGCATCCCAGCCAATAGGGTGCAGGACATTGAAACCCTTCATCCGCTTATACCGTGCGACTATATCACTGGCGGTATAACCCTCCGGATGGCCGACATGCAAACCCTGGCCGCTTGGGTATGGAAACATATCGAGCACATAGTATTTGGGTATGGACTTATCGTCGTCCCTTGCCCTGAAAGTTTTGTGCTCCTGCCAGAACTGCTGCCACTTCTTTTCTACTGCGTTAAAATTATACCGTCCCTTTTTCTTATCCATAACGTGTATCCTGACACCATCGGCGCCACATTTTTCGATAAGCTGTTTCCAGACTGCGTGCGAACCCTTTTGCATAACACAAGCCACTGGCAGCTACGCGCGCACGCATCGAAGTCCTAATCTGGGCAAGGGCCTGACGATTGGCGGCGAGCGCCGTGGCCTTGGCAATATACTCTTGGCGAGTCGAGGCCGCAAAAAACTCCAGCCCTACGCGAGTCAGTATGCTCAACCCAACCCTGGAGGCGTGGCAGTTTCCAACTAACGAGACAGTCGGTACGCCCATCCAGAGCGCCTCGCAGGTTGTCGTAGCACCATTATACGGATAAGTATCCAGAGCGATGTCCACCTGTCCGTACAGTTTCAAATGCTCAGCAGGAGATTTCCAGCCGTAGAGAACTATTCTGTCTCTGCTGATTCCAAATCGCTCAAAAAGCCGAAGGTAATGGCTTTTTATCCCCCGCTCCTGGCCACCTTTGAGCTTCAGCAGAAGCCGCGAATCAGTGTCGGCTTTTAGGACATCGGCCCAGAGTTCCGCAATAACATCGTTTATCTTGCAGCTATTATTGAACGAGCCGTAAGTTATGTAACCGTTCTTGTCAGCCGGCAGCGGCGCTACCGGCGGAGCAAAGTCGGCAGGTCTGTAGCAAAGAAACCCATCCGGCAGAAAAACCAGCTCTTCGGTATAAAACTTTTGCGACTCCGGCGAATCTGCCAGGGCGTCCGTCAAACGATAATCAATTGCCTGAACGCCGGTTGTATCCGGGTATCCGAGGTAGGTAACCTGGACGGGAGCCGGCTTATAAGCCATTACTCCGAGACAATTGTCCCCCACATGCCCGGCAAGGTCCACCAGAATATCTATTCCGTCTCGTTCGACTAATTCGGCAACAGCCCTTTCACCAAGACCATGAATATTCCGGTAGTAATCAAACTTATCTTTAAGCCGTTGGGTAAATTTGTCCTGGAATTCAACATTTCCATATCCATAAACTTCCACCTCCCTGCGGTTGTGTCCGTCCAGAAGCGGCTCAAAAAAATACGCAACCGAATTCCTGCGAAAATCAGGTGAAATATAACCGACTTTGAGCTGGCGGTCCGGCTCGACAGAATTGCTGTGAGATGTTTTGGCACGGCCTATAGGCGCGTGAAGAGAACCCCATCGTCTGTGTTCATCAAAAAGCGATTGAGGATTCAGTTCCGACCTATGATGAAGGCGAAACAGAAAGTTAGAATGCACCTGTGCGTTCTCAGGCATCTCTTCCACGGCTTTCCGCAACATATCAATGCCCTGCTGCATTTTGCCTGTTTCCATCAATACTCTGGCAAGGTTGGCCCGAAGTTCCGGCCGAGCGGGTTCTGCCTCTACGGCCTTTCTATGATATTGTACGGCCTCAGACATACGCCCTGTGAACTGGCAGAGACATCCCAGCTTGTCGTACACAGTCCCGACTTGTTGAGACCACTCCAGGAGCTTTTTGTACCATTCTTTGGCTCTCTTCACCCGTCCGGTTTTCCATAATACCATCGCAAGTGTAAATACGACGTCAGTCCGGGACGGGTCCTTATCCAGCATCTGCCGAACAACTTCGATTGCATGAGCGTCAATAAGACCAGCGGCCCTGTCAATCTGTCCATCCTCAACAGCAGCCCTAGCGCTAACAAGGAACTCCGGCACAACATCAGCGTTAAGTGCAGATTTCATCATCAGGAAACCTTAACAGAACACTTGATATATTTCAACAACAAATCAATCCCAACTTGTCGGATTATGTGTCTGTAATATAATAGTTCCGAGTCCGCCTTCGGCGGATCGGTGGGCGGGGATACAATTTTTAGTTGCTGACAGCTTTCCAACCCTGATTGAGTTCTTCCATCAGAGTGATTACTTCCTGAATCATTTGGCTGTCACGCTTCAGATTGGCCTGGGAAAGGCGGTTACTCATAAAACAGTAGAGCTTGCGAAGATTGGACGCTATTTCACCACCGGCATCCATATCAAGGACAGCATTAAGCTCGTTGATTATGTCTTGGGCCTTGTTTATGTACAGGCCTTTTTCGCCATAGTTACCCGCTTGCAGTTCCCTAATCGCCAGTTTCATAAATTTAATTGCGCCATCGTAGAGCATAACTATAAGTCGACCTTTGCTTTGTGTGCTAACCGCTGTTTCCTGATATGCTGAGACTCCGTCCATAATAATTGCTCCATTACAATGGGAAGATGGCGGTTGTTTGTGCAACGGCCATCTCCCCGTGGTTATCGTTTCCCTGTTCTCAGGGATTCATCAATGTTGCTAAATTATCTGAGTAGCGACAGCGCCATCTGAGGCATTGAGTTTGCCTGTGCCAACATCGAAATACCGGCCTGTGCCAACACCTGGTTTCTGGTCATCTTTGCCATTTCGGTAGCCACATCGACATCAGACACACGAGATTCTGCTGTCAGCAGGTTCTCGGCCTGAATGTTGAGCACATTCACGGTGCCTTCAAGACGGTTCATCTTGTAACCGAACTTCGCACGAGCGGTATCCTTGGTGCCAATTGCGGCATCAAGAGTTGTCAAAGCGGTCTTGGCACAGCTTGTGCCGTCGATAGCCAGCCCTGTAAGAGCAAGACCAGTTGCAGCGCTGGTCATAATGCTGCCGGTGATGTCAATCTTGTCGGAAGTCAACTCACCAAAATGGATAGAATAGGTACTGGTATCATCGAGCATACTGATACCGTTGAACTTTGTAGAGGTGGCGATACGGTCGATTTCCTGCCTCAGTTCATCGAACTCGTTGTGCATAATGGTCCGCTGGGCAGAAGAATACGACCCCGTAGCAGCTTGCTCGGCCAGGGCCTGCATACGCACCAGCATATCGTCAATCGTTGCCAAAGCACCTTCCATAGTTTGCAGCATACTGATACCATCCTGTGCGTTACGAGCACCCTGTTGCACCACGGCAATGTCTGCCCGCATCAACTCGCGAACCGCCAGTCCGGCTGCATCGTCCTTTGCGCTGTTAATACGCAGGCCAGAGGCAAGCCGTTCGACAGACTTGGACAAAGCGTCGTAACTGTTGCCCAAATGTCGAGCCGCATTTACCGACATAAGGTTGTTCTTAATTGCTAACATGTTTTTTGCTCCTTAATAAAACTTACTTATTGATTTTCCGGCCCCATTAAGACCCCACTTT
>QNBZ01000056.1 GCA_003644295.1 Planctomycetota bacterium | reverse complement strand
GTCTGGTGGGAGAAAACGGCGGCAGTGTTATCAGCAGTTTCTGGGATACAGACACTTCCGGCCAGACGACCAGCGACGGCGGGACTGGCAAGACCACGGCGGAAATGAAGATACTTTCGACATTTACCTCGGCGGGTTGGGATTTTACGAATGAAACGGCCAATGGGACAAATGATGTGTGGGCAATCAAGAAAACAGTCGATTATCCGAAACTGGTTTGGCTGATGGTGAATCTTGTATCGTCTAGATTTCCTTTTGGTTGGTATGAGGTCAATTTTGTCGATTATTCCGCGATGGCTAATTGGTGGGAAGCCGAAAATTGCGCAGCCAGTAACGACTGCAATGGTATGGACTTTGACTTTTCAAGCACAGTTGATGGAAATGACTTGGCGATAATATGCAACTACTGGCTGGAGGGAATTTGATTTGTTGTTGAGCCGGGCATCTTTGAGATAATGGTAGGCGCTTCTTCAAAGGACGTAAGAGCAGAAGGTAGTTTTGAGGTTGAGTAGTTTGATGTCGAAGCATATTTTCCAAGAGAAGCCAATGAATATAATTACGAAAAGTGTAATTATATTTGTTATGCTATTACCAATAGGACTGTCTGTCAGTGCCTCGGAAAACTTGCTGCGTAATCCCGGTTTTGAGGATGGCCCTATGGGATGGTTCGGTGACACCGCAATTCCTGACTGGAATATATGGGGTACGGACGGCTGGCATTGCAGGGACTCCGACTTGCCCATCTACTACTACCATGATACCAAGAGTATAACAGAATGGTGGAATAATACCGGCGTATATCAGGATTTTGCTGTTGCAGAGGGCACAGGCTATAACTTCAGTGTCAATGCTATTACGCCATCGTGTGAGCCTCTCTATCTTTGGAAAGGCGATTTTAGAGTTGAGTGGCACGACAGCAACTGGAACGAAATCTCAAGGGAAACGATAGGCCGGTTCACAGACGCTGATACGGTGGACGTATGGAAGTGCATCTCCGGCGGAAAGATAGCACCGGCTGGAGCCGTCAATGGAAGAGTCGTTTTAGCTCTCGAGGATTGGCAAGACGGGGCATCAGGTAAGCTTTATTGGGACGATGTAAATGTATCTGTTGTGGATACCGTAATTGCCTGGAATCCGATACCGTCTGATGGTGCCGAGCATGTTTCCGGCTCAGTAGTACTTAAATGGTTGCCGGGCAAAGATGTGATTTCACACAACGTGTATTTCGGTACCGATTTTAACGACGTGAACGAAGCGACACCAAACTGCCTTGTCGGAGACTTATGGTGTAATGGCCAGGTCGATTTTGCTGATTTAGCTGTTTTTGCTGGACAGTGGTTGACGGATCCTAATGGGTTGCATCCATCGGCAGATGTTAATGGCGACCATAATGTGGACCTGTTCGACTTTGCAATCATAGCGAATGACTGGATGAAACAGACCGCATATAAAGGCAGTCAGCAAAGTATGAGCTATAAAACTTCCTGCCTTGAGCAAAATGTTACCTACTATTGGCGGATAGATGAAGTTGGTGATGTCAATACATATAAAGGGGATGTTTGGAGTTTTACGGTTATCTCCATAGAAGATTTGTTAGATAAAATGACGCTGGAGGAGAAAGTAGCACAAATGGGTGGAGATGAGACGGCAATGTCAACGCCGGACAATAACCGTCTCGGGATACCGGGCTTTAAAATGGCAGATGGTCCCTATGGAGTTCGCAGGGGGAATGCAACCTGTTTCCCAACACCACTTGCAATGGGTGCCACCTGGGACACTAATCTTGTCCGGCGGATTGGTGAAGCGCTGGGCGCCGAATTCAGAGGCAAGGGGCGTTATGTAGCACTTGGTCCCTGTATTAATATCGTTCGAGACCCGCGTGGCGGAAGAAGCTTTGAGACCTTCGGCGAAGACCCTTATCTTGTCGGGAAACTGGCGTCGGCATACGTCGAGGGCATACAAAGCCGGAAGGTCATTTCTGTTGTTAAGCATTTCGCCTGCAATAATCAGGAGAACGGCAGAGGAACAAATAACGTTATAGTTAATGAAAGAACCCTTCGCGAGATTTATTTGCCGGCTTTTAAGAGATGCGTCCGAGATGCAAATGCTCTGGGAATTATGTCAGCATACAATAAAGTGAACGGGCCGTACTGCTCTGAGAACACTCATTTATTGAGGGAAATACTCAAAGACGAATGGGGCTTTAAGGGTTTTGTTGTTTCTGACTGGGGTGCCTGTCATTCCACTATCGAGTCGGTTAATGCTGGGCTGGATGTTGAAATGCCGTATGCGGATTATTTTGGCCAGCCGTTGCTGGATGCCGTGGCCGCAGAACAGGTGTCGCAAGAGACTATCAATGAAGCTGTCTACAGAATACTATGGACGAAGTTCTGGGCGGGCGTGTTTGAAGAGCCGGTAGAGCCGAACGAAAATGCTGTTAACACCCCTGAGCATCAGGCACTGGCGCTTGAAGCGGCGAAAAAATCCATCGTATTGTTAAAAAACGACGGAGCACAACTGCCGCTGGACAAAACAAAAATCACGACCATTGCTGTTATTGGGCCCAATGCAGATGTCGCAAGACCTGCTGGCGGCGGAAGCAGTCATGTTACGCCATTCTATACTGTTTCGCCGCTGGAAGGAATTCAAAATGAACTTTCCGGAAGCGGTGTTGCGGTCAGTTTCTCACAGGGTTGCTACATCGATTCCGGAGACCTGCTTTATCCGATTCAATCGTCAGCTCTAAAACCGCCCGGCGGTTCGCTCGGTGAAGGTTTACAGGGTGAATATTTTACCAATAAAGATTTGAGTGGAAGCGCAGCTCTTACGAGAAACGATGCTCCGGTTGACTTCGATTGGGGCAGAGGTTCACCAGGAACGCCAATCGGTATTGATAATTTCTCAGTCAGATGGACGGGCAAACTTGTTCCGACAGAGACAGGCCTTTATACGCTCGGCACAAAAACCGACGACGGCGTGCGGCTGTATCTCGACGGTGTTTTACTCATCGATGACTGGTATGACCATGCAGTTAAAACAAATTCAGTAACTATTTCTCTCAATGCCAGCCAAGAATACGATATACAGCTCGAATACTACGAGAACTGGGGCGATGCCGTAGCCAAATTGTGCTGGATTGAGCCGAATCAGGGCGAAGAAACAATGATTGCTGAAGCGTGCCAGGTTGCGGCGGACGCGAATGTTGCTATCGTGTTTGTGGGCACGACAGAGCAGATAGAATCAGAAGGTATCGACAGGACCCATCTTGACCTGCCGGGCAGTCAGGACGACCTTATTGCTGCGGTTGCAGCAGCTAATCCAAACACAATTGTAGCTGTGGTTAGCGGCTCGGCTGTGCTTATGGATGACTGGCTCGATGATGTGCCGGCTGCTTTGCAATGCTGGTTCAACGGCCAGGAAACAGGCAATGCTATTGCCGCTGTTCTCTTTGGAGACCAGAATCCTGCTGGCAGACTGCCGGTCAGTTTCCCTCTGACAGAAGAACAACTGCCGCCCTTTGATAACAATTACGAAGCCGCTGGCGAAGGTCCCGGCTATCGATACTACGACAGGAATCAGATAACGCCGATGTTTGTGTTCGGCCACGGCTTAAGTTACACGGAGTTTGAATACAGCAATCTTCAGATAAACCCGGCGACAATACCGTCAGATGGTACTGTTAGTATCAGTGTTGACGTGAACAATGTTGGTAACCGGGCGGGTGACGAAGTGGTTCAGCTATATGTACATGATGTTAATGCCAGCGTGGTAATACCCATTAAAAAACTGGTGGGCTTTGAAAGAATCACATTGGAGCCGGCACAGATAAAAACGGTTACGTTTGAATTGCCGGCAGAAGATTTGGCTTTTTATGATGTGGGTCAGGAGAAGTTTGTTGTTGAGCCGGGCATCTTTGAGATAATGGTAGGCGCTTCTTCAAAGGACGTAAGAGCAGAAGGTAGTTTTGAGGTTGAGTAGTTTGATGTCGAAGCATATTTTCCAGGAGAAGCCAATGAATATAATTACGAAAAGTGTAATTATATTCATTATGCTGTTTGTAAATCAAACTTCATTCGGCATTAAATCTGCGGAAACCGCCGCCTTTGCAATAGAAAAGAGAATCGACAAGCTACTTGCGCAAATGACTCTGGCAGAAAAAATAGGGCAGATGTATCAGTTCAGCTATGCAAAGGCGGATATGTCTGCTGAACTGGCAGAACTGGTTCGATCGGGGAAGGTCGGGGCATTTCTGGCTGTCACAGACGTAAAATTGCGTAATAAATTACAAAAAATTGCTGTTAAAGAATCCCGACTTGGTATCCCGCTGATTTTCGGTCTTGATGTCATTCACGGCTATCGTACTATTTTTCCTATTCCATTAGGGCAGTCTGCCACTTGGGATCTTCGGTTGGCGGAAAAGGCAGCCGCCATTGCTGCCAAAGAAGCTCGCAGTGAAGGTATCGATTGGACCTTCGCACCAATGATAGACATTGCTCGCGACCCCCGCTGGGGCAGAATTGCCGAAGGTTTTGGAGAAGACCCTTATCTGTGTTCATTGATGGCTCAGGCCAAAGTGCGGGGGTTCCAGGGTAAAAATTTGTCGGCGACTGATACCATCGTGGCATGTCTAAAACATTACGTTGCTTACGGGGCGGCAGAGGCCGGCAGAGATTATAATTCCGCTGAAGTTTCAGAACGCACACTCAGAGATATTTATATGGCGCCGTTCAGAGCAGGGGTGAAAGCCGCAGCGGCAACAGTTATGAGTAGTTTCAACGATATCGGGGGTGTGCCTGCAAGCGGCAACCGATTTATACTTACTGATGTGCTGCGCGGAGAGTGGGGATTCGATGGTTTCGTTGTCAGCGACTACGAATCAATAAAAGAAATGATTAATTATGGTATTGCTGCCGATGAAGCACAGGCCGGCGAAAAAGCGATTCTGGCTGGGGTGGACATGGAAATGGCCAGCCGCTGTTTCCTGAATAATTTAGCTCGACTGGTTAAAGACAGACAGGTGCCGGAAAAAGTAATCGATGAAGCTGTTCGGCGGATTCTGCGTGTTAAATTGCGGGCAGGCCTGTTTGAGCATCCTTATGTCGACCCGAACTTAGCCGGCTCAGAAACGCTGCAAAATGACTCTTTGCAAATCGCACGCGAGATGGTGAGAAAATCGCTGGTGCTTCTTAAAAACGATGGTGGTCTGCTTCCTTTAAGAAAAGATATACCGTCCATAGCCGTGATTGGGCCATTAGCAGATAACCAGAGAGATCTGCTGGGGGCGTGGTGTGGCAGAGGCAAAGCTGAGGATGTTGTTACTCTTCTCAAAGGAATTAAAAATAAAGTGTCTTCAACGTGCAGGATACACTATATCAAGGGATGCGATATTAAAGACAACTCGCTTGGTCAGTTTGATGCAGCTTTGAATATCGCAGATAAATCGGATGTTGTAATAATGGCTGTTGGTGAGTCCGCCGATATGAGCGGTGAAGCGCACTGCCGAACATCATTGGATTTGCCGGGGGTTCAAAGACAGCTGATTAAAGCGATTCATAAGACTGGTAAACCTGTAATTGTTGTGCTGTTCACCGGACGCCCACTTACCATTAGTTGGCTCTACGAAAATATCGGCGCTGTTTTGTTGGCTTGGCACCCCGGAATTCAAGGTGGGAACGGCATTGCTGATGTTCTGTTCGGTGATTACAACCCCAGTGGTAAATTGGCGGTAACTTTTCCTCGTAACGTAGGCCAAGTACCGCTTTATTACAACCACAAGAATTCCGGAAGACCTCCCGCCGCCTCTGACCCGTTCACTTCGAAATACATAGATTGTCCCTGGACCCCTTTATTACCGTTTGGTTATGGCTTAAGTTACACGGCTTTTGAATACAGCAACCTGGAGATAAAGCCCGACAAAGTTCGCTTAGGTCAACCAGTTTCGATTAGTGTTGAAGTAGAGAACAAAGGTACTAAAGCCGGCGAGGAAGTGGTTCAGCTTTATATTCGCGACCTGGTGGCTTCTGTAGCACGACCTGTTAAGGAACTGAAAGGTTTTGAAAAAATACGGTTGGCTGCCGGACAAAAAAGGAAAGTGAGTTTTACTCTGACAGCGGAACAGTTGAAATTTTATGATATAGACATGAAATTCACAGTTGAGCCTGGTGTTTTCAAGGTTTGGGCGGGGCCCAGTTCCATCCAGGGATTAGAAGGAACCTTTGAAATATTTTGACGTGATGCTCGGCAGCTCTTCAACAGATATACGATTGACAGGCAGTTTTGAAGTTGAGTAACCTGCCGCATATTTTGCGGATGTTGTAATAATAATTTACGAGAAAGAGTGCTATGTACAAAAAACAACTTTTTTCTATTTCTTTTGTTTTACTTACGATTTTTGCTGTAACAGTTCAGGCAAATCTGTTATGCAACCCCGGCTTTGAAGAAAATGGTGGCTATGGCGGAGCTAGCGCTGATTACTGGACAGATATTGGCGCAGCTGGTTGTGAAAGCTGGGGCGATTTCAGCGAACGCGGAACCGGTACATGGGGTATGGTAATCTATACCTGGGGCGAAGGGGCTGGAAATGCCACAGTTTACCAGGATATTCCTGTGAGGGCGGGTATAGACTATGTCTACTCGATGTGGACCAAAAGAGATGGCGGCACTTTGGCAGGCAGCTACACGATGAAGGTTGAGTGGTATGCCGGTGCAACACTCCTTGGGGAAACCTCACGGGATGTCAGTGATGAGATAAGCGATGTCTGGACCGAAGTGACGCTTAACGTTACATCTATGGACACTGCTGATACAGCTCGTGTTATGCTCATTGGCACAGGTGTCGATAAGTGCGGTAAGTTTGACGATGCAAATTTTGCTCCAATAATAATCGCCCATAGCCCAAGCCCGGCTGACGGCGCCGATTATGTGGACCCGAATGCAGACCTTATCTGGTCAGCTGGATTATATGCTGCTTCGCACAATGTATATTTCGGCACTGATTTTAATGACGTCAACGAAGCAGAACCGATATTTCTGGCTGGTGATGTCAATACTGATGGCCAAGTTGACTTGTCTGATATGTCGGTACTTGCAGGCCAGTGGCTGACAAATCCCGGTGCCTCGCAGCCATCCGCAGACTTGAATAGTGATGGCATTGTGAACCTTCTTGACTTCGCCGTCATAGTAGATGACTGGATGAAAAATTCGGCTTTTAAGGGCGAGCAGACAGAAACGAATTTTGAGCCGGGAGTTATGGGTATCAACACAACGTATTATTGGCGGATTGATGAGGTCAACGGCGTTGATACGTGGAAGGGCAATGTTTGGAGTTTTACGGTTTCCTATGACTATGAAATAAGAATCACCGCATCCTCGTCAGAAAACGAATCGCTTATCCCTGAAAATGCTATCGATATGGATATGGAAACTCGTTGGAGCAGCGAGTTCTCTGATTCGCAGTGGCTCGAAATTGACCTGCGGAAAACCTATGAAATATCTGCT
>QNBZ01000055.1 GCA_003644295.1 Planctomycetota bacterium | reverse complement strand
TTATGGGATACTGGCTACGCACCAACCCTCGGCCATCGGAATGACTATTACAGCGGTGACCCGTGTATGATTCAGGTTCGCTTTGGCAAGTTCAATAATATCGGCGAAATAGGAATGTCTTTCAGAACAAATGTTTATGATATTCCTCAAGACGCATACGGCCTTGAAGAAAAAGACATAAGAGTTGATTTAGAGGACTACACCACCCAGCAGCTCTTCAAATATCTGACTGTCTTCGACCCGGGCCAACACGGCGGCAATGACCCGAACGAGACAAGAATAAAAGGGCGAATAAATATCAATACCGCTCCGTGGTATGTCATCGCACAACTGCCGTGGGTTTCTAAACGTGATGGATACGACTCCAACTCACTCGCAAAGGCAATAGTGAAATACAGGGATACAATAGGAGGGTTTGAAAGCATCGGTCAGTTGAACAACGTTGTTGATGGTAATGATTTAGAAAGGATTGATTACTATGCTCTTGGCGATGGAGACCAGCGAGGTTTTCCCGACCTGAACAACAACAGCAGAACAAAACTGGACGGCGTAGCCGATGACTTCGAGGAGCGGGATTTAATCTTTTCACGAATCAGCGACCTTGTTACCGTGCGAAGCGATGTCTTTACCGCTTACATCCTCGTTCGCATTGGCACCGACGGCCCGCAAAAGAGAGTTGTAGCTATACTCGACAGAAGTGGAGTTCGCCCAGATGGCACTGGCGATGTGAAAGATGTGAAAATCGTTGCACTGCACCCAGTTCCGGACCCAAGATAAACGGTCGGCAGAGAATACCTTCCGCATTTCTACAACAGTTCCAGCCGTCACCTCGAGCGCAGTCGAGAGGTCTGTTAAAACAAACCTGCGCAGCAGTTCCTTAATAAGTTAACTTGACTGACTTTTGTATAAATGTTGCTACAATAAAAACATATAGGCCCTGTCATTCTGAACGTAGTGAAGAATCTCACAGTTAAAATGACAACTAAAAAGTCAGTCAAGTTGACTAATAACAAAGCATCAATCATATCAATCTTCGCTAATGTCATTCCATTCGGGATTTAATGAGTCAATAAGTTTCACCTTCTTTTCACGCCTCCATCTCTTGATTTGCTTCTCGCGCTTAATGGCTGAAACGGGGTCCGTTGTTGTTTCAACATAAAGCAGCCGAACAACGTTATACCTGTCGGTAAAACCGGGAATTAAATGATTTTTGTGTTCATAAACCCTTCTCTTGATATTGTTGGTTACCCCAACGTAAAGAGTTCCGGATTTACTGGCCATGATATAAACATAGTAGTTCTTCACAGCAGTATTTTAGCAGCAGTGGAGCATTTAGGAAATAGGAATCAAAAAATCAACAGATTTCTCGACTTCGCTCGAAATGACGAGGAGGGCCAACTTCACTTCGCTCGAAATGATATTTAGCGCGTTCCGCATTTCTACAACAGTTCCAGCCGTCACCTCGAGCGCAGTCGAAAGGTCTGTTAAAATAACCCGCGAAGCGATTCCTTATTTTAATTCTCTTTTTGAGCGAATATATTTATCCTTTAACGATGACCACAATGTGCTAAAATGTAACCGTACTGAAAACAAGACCTTAAATCTGCTGCAAATATGAGCAAAAATAATTTAACTAATCATATTGATTTTATCCGTGCGATTGTCGCCGAGGACATCAGGACAAATAAATGGGACGGCCGGGTCGTTACCCGCTTTCCGCCTGAGCCGAACGGCTACCTGCACATCGGACACGCAAAGAGCATCTGCCTTAATTTTGGCATCGCCGCCGAGAACCCCGGCGGACAGTGCAATCTACGCTTCGATGATACCAATCCAATCAAAGAAGAGCAGCAGTACATCGACTCCATCATAGAAGACATTAAATGGCTCGGCTGGGACTGGGGCGACCGGCTTTATTTTGCTTCCGATTATTTTGAGCAGATGTACGAATATGCCGTCCAGCTTATCAAAGCCGGCAAGGCCTATGTATGCGACCTGAATGCCGATGAAATCAGACAATACCGCGGCACTCTCACCGAGCCGGGCAAAGACAGCCCGTATCGCAACCGCAGCACAGAAGAGAACCTTGACCTGTTCGAGCGAATGAAAGCGGGCAAGTTCCCCGACGGCTCACGAACCCTGCGAGCTAAAATTGATATGGCACATCCCAATCTGAATATGCGGGACCCTGTTATGTATCGCATTCTGCATGCATCACACCCTCGAACCGGCGATAAGTGGTGCATCTACCCGACCTACGACTGGGCACACGGCCTTGAAGATTGCATCGAAAAAGTTACCCATTCAATTTGTACGCTCGAGTTTGAAAATCATCGTCCATTATACGACTGGTATCTTGACGCACTGGGCGTTTATCATCCTCGCCAGTACGAATTTGCACGGCTCAATATGACCTATACCGTGCTCAGCAAGCGAAAACTTCTACAACTGGTACAGGCCGGCCTTGTCAACGGCTGGGATGACCCACGGATGCCAACCATCTCAGGCCTGCGGCGGCGCGGCTATTCACCAACCGCCATACGAAACTTCTGCAAACATATCGGCGTCAACAAGTTTAACAGTACCATTGATATAGCGCTGCTGGAACACCACGTCCGGCAAGACCTGAACAAAACGTCTCTGCGCGTGATGGCCGTACTCAAGCCGCTAAAGGTCGTCATCGACAATTACCCCAAAGGTAAGGTTGAACAACTGGAAGCAGTGAACAATCCCGAAGACCCCAATGCCGGCACACGGAAAGTTCCTTTCTCCAGAGAGTTGTATATCGAGCAAGATGATTTTATGGAGGACCCGCCGAAAAAGTTTTACCGATTAGCGCCTGGCCGGGAAGTTCGACTGCGATACGCATATTTTATTACCTGCAAAGACGTAGTTAAAAATGCCGATGGCGAAATTGTAGAACTGCACTGCACCTACGACCCAGCTACACGAGGCGGCGACGCCCCCGATGGCCGTAAAGTTAAGTCAACACTGCACTGGGTTTCAGCCGAGCATTCGCTGAAAGCCCAAGTCCGGCTGTACGACCATTTGTTCACGAAAGAAAACCCAGACGATGTAGAAGAAGGCGCTGATTTCAAATCAAATTTGAATCCGAATTCATTGGAGACGTTGAGGGACTGCCGGGTCGAGCCGTCCCTTGCAAATACAAAACCCTTAAGTCGGTACCAGTTTGAAAGATTGGGCTATTTCTGTGTTGACCCCGACTCGTCCGAAGAAACGCTTATCTTCAATCGAACGGTCTCGTTACGAGACCCTTGGGCAAAAATCCAGAGGGGTCAAGTTCGGTCCCGGTAAAATCAGGGCTGTTTCCGCAACAGATATTATTTTGCTAAAATCATTTTCACCGACGCCAGAAGCAGCACTACTCCAAAAATCCTTCTTAGAAGTTGGTCGGGGACCGCTATTGCGAATTTTGCGCCCACCAAGCCGCCTACAAAGAACCCCAAGCATATAATAGCTGCTATTTTCAAATCAACAAACCCTTGTTTGTAATATGTCCACGCTGCGAGCAGGCCGATTGGCGGCACCATCAATGCCAATGTTGTTCCCTGAGCCGTATGTTGCGACAAGCCGAACAGGAGTACCAACACAGGAATAATGATTGTTGCTCCGCCTATGCCAATCAAACCGCTAAAAACCCCAGCAGCCAGCCCCAGTAGTAAATATAAAATCACATTCATAGTAGTCCTGACCTTTTATTGAATAACTTCAGTGCCGGCTTATCCACCAAACAGCTCGGCAAATTTTGCTTCTATATCATCGCTTTCACACAGCGTTTGGCCAATCAGTACTGCCCTGACGCCGACCGAGAGCATTTTTTCGACATCGTCCGGCGTCTCAATTCCGCTTTCGGTAACCAATTCGTTTTTATTATCGAGCAGCCCAGCTAACCGGCTGGTAGTATTCAAATCCACCTGCATCGTAGTCAGGTTGCGGTTGTTAATTCCGAGGATGCTGTAGCCCTTTTTCGGGAAACCGATGAGCGAGCGTACTGCCAACAGCGAATCCGCCTCGTGCACTTCCAGCAGGACGGTCAGCGTCAGCTCGGCGGCGGTTATCATTAAATCCATCAGTTCGCTTGGCTTTAACACTTCGGCAATTAAGAGTATCGCATCGGCGCCGGCTGCGCGGGATTCATAGACCTGCCATTTGTCGATAATGAAATCTTTTCGCAAAATGGGCAATTCCACCGCCTTGCTTATCTGCTCGATATATTCGAGTTTGCCCTGAAAGTATTTCTCATCGGTAAGAACGCTGAGCGCATCGGCGCCGCATTTTTTGTAGCTTTGCGCAATTGCAACCGGGTCGAAATCTTTACGAATAACCCCAGCCGACGGCGAGGCCTTTTTAATCTCGGCGATAACATTTAGTCCCCTGCGGTTGGGCTTGGTAACGGCCTTATAAAAGTTACGGCACTTTCCTCCCGAACCAATCTGTTCCTTGAGCTGCTCAATGCTTACTTGCGATTGCCTGAACTTCACCTCCGCCTTTTTATCCGTTATGATTTTGTCTAATACACTCACTCAAACCAACCAATTTTTCTGTGTCCTGTATTACTTTGCGACTTTTACGTAAGCCATACGAACCTGGCTGAGCGTATTTTCGAGAACCTTCTTTTCTTCCTCGCTCAGGTTGCCTTTTGTTTTCTCTTCGAGGGTTTCGAGCATATCGATATTATATTTTGCCATTTCTAAATCTGGTTTCCTCTCCTGTTCATCGACTTTAACCATCCCAAGAGCGAACAACGTCTGCGTAACAAGCGTACTTACCAGAGCAGCAAAGTCGCCCTTCGGCAAAGGTCCATGATGAGCTTTTTTCTCCTCGGCTTTTTCTTTCTCGGCCTTCTCCTGAGCAGCCAATATCTCTTTTTCCTTTTGTGCCTGCTGTTTCCAGTCCTCGTCAATTATTATTTTCTTTTCTTCTTTCTTTTCTTTCTCGGCCATAATCGAAAACTCCTATTTTTGTATTTCGTATGTTGTCTTTACTTTGTCCCTTTGCACTTCTTACTTTTTACTTCTCTTCATTTCTCTATCGACGTCTCTTTTTTGCTGGCGTTCGGCGATTGTCTTTCGTTTATCGTATTGCCTTTTGCCTCTGGCCAGCGACAGTTCTATTTTTGCTATGCCTCTGCTGTTAAAATAAATCCGCAAAGGCACAAGTGTAAAACCACGTTGTTCGAGTTTTGTTGTTATCTTTCGAATTTCGACCTTGTGCAGCAGAAGCTTTCTTTTTCTGCCCGGCGTATGATTAGCCGTACCTGCTTGTTCGTATTCGGCAATACTGGCCCCGACCAGCCAGCACTGTTCGTTCTCAATTCTTGCGTAAGAGCCGCTAAGATCGGCCTGGCCATTCCGCAGAGATTTTACTTCCGTCCCTAACAGTGCAAGGCCGGCCTCGAACTTCTCGATAAGCTCGAAGTTTCGATACGCCTTTTTATTGACCGTTACCGAACCGTCTTTATTCCTGTCCTTGCGTGATTTTCCTGCCATTTAAGACATAATATCCCGCAAACACAAATTTTGCAAGAGAACAGGTCGCTCCCCACCCCTGTTATTACTGCGCGAATTCGTTTAATGGAGCTTTTACTTGATGAATCTGATACTCACCGGATAGCGATAAGCTATACCGCTGTTTGCCTTTATCGAAGCGATGATGCAAAAGACCAAATCCACAATACCTACCGCCGGCATCAGCACAACGCCTATACAGGCAAAGTTCAGCAGGCCCGAGACAACCATTGCTATTGCCACGGTAATCTGAAAATTCAACGCTTCCTTACCTTGATTGTCAACAAACGGGTCTTCGTCTTTCTTTACCAGCCAGATAATCAAAGGTGCTATGAAGCCGGTAAAAATAGCCAAAAGATGACACAGCATCGCCCACATACGGGCATCTTTGCTGCTCTCCGGCTCCGCAGCGCTAACGGGCGGCTCTGTTTGCTCGGAACCTTCGGCGGCTTCCGGCGTTTGCGGGCTTTCGTTATTCTCGTCCATAATCCAACTCCCTTCGATTAAACCACATTTTACTCCACGAACCGGCTTTTCTTTTAACAAAGCCAGGCCAAAGCTGCAAGAATAAAATTCATCCCTCCACGCGGAACAATCGTAAGTGTAAGCGTATTTATGGTTTGTTTTGCCTTAACGGGAAATTGGTTTGGAAAAATCTTGAAAATAAATGGAAACGGTGGTATGCTGATTTGCCGTGTGTGGCGTTATAATGGCGGTCAGGGATAATGAATAGCAGCTGGAAAACTTCTTCCTTCGGCTGTGCTCAGGATATGCTTCGAGCGAAACAAAGAATTAGCTGCAGCCAAATAGTAATTGGGGCCTTGGCTGCGATGGTTATGCTGGGCATCTGCGGCTGTGGGGACTTCTTTAACGAAAAAGCCGGACAGCTCGAATCCAAAGCAATTTTAAGTGACATCTCCCGAATCAGAGAAAATCCAAATATTAAAAATCCCCTTCCGGAAATATACAGGAGGCCGCCTGAAAGAATTGATGTAAAGGACGGCGTCAAACTTTTTTATTTCACCAAGCACCACGCCGCCACCGGTCTTGCAGGTCTTATTACGAAGCAGCTTGGTTACAAGGTTACTCCAAGCGACGCCACGAATCAGCTTATCATTCATTGTCCGAGCGATGTCGAAGCAGACAAAGTTTTAGAGTTCCTTAAGACGGTTGATGTCCCACCAATTCAGGTGAACATTGACTGTCTGATTCTCGAGCGCTACGCAGACAAGACAATGGACAGAGAGACGACAATAAAAATAGAAAATCTCTTCGGCAATAAAATAGCGCTTGGCGGCAAAGAGGGGCCAGAATTTCCAGGAGCTTCATTACGGCAGGAAAAACGCTCCACGTTCGGTATGGACGTCGGCTACTGGAAAAACAAAGGCCTAACGGGTCACGAAGTCAGAGTGCTGGTCGATGTACTGGTATCTCACGGCTATCTGAAAATCCTGATGAACCCTACGATTGAAACCGTTAACGGTAAAACCGCAAAAATTCTCTCAAGAGACGATGTGCCAATTACAAAAATAGTTACGGAGAAAAACACCCCTCCATATTCTCTAACTGAATATCAGTGGGTTGAAGATTCCCTTGAAGTTACCCCTCACGTCTTTGCTGACGGCTCCATCGGGCTGAAGACTAATATAAAATTCGGCTCAAGTTCCAAGCCAAAAGGAGTCGTTCAGGAATCTGTTATTACCGAGCGTTCCGTCAGTGTCGCGGAGAACCGTATAAGGCCCGGAATGAGTCTGATTATAGGCGGACTTAGAAAGACTGAGAAACGAGAGGTAATTCGCGGCGCTCCTTTTCTCAAGGATATTCCGATTATCGGACTGCTGTTCTCAAGCAGGGACTTCGAGGAGTCCGGCTCGGAGCTTATTTTTATCCTTACGCCGAGCATTTCATCAGGCGGAATGGAATACACCGAAATGCTGGAGCAGGTAAAACAAAAGCAGGCCCCTATAGAATATAAGCAGGGGCTGGAAAAG
>QNBZ01000054.1 GCA_003644295.1 Planctomycetota bacterium | reverse complement strand
TTGACAGACAATCAATTATTGTGTCATGCCTGCGAAAGCAGGCATCCAGTACATATATAAACCTATGGATTCCCGCTTTCGCGGGAATGACAGGGCGCAAAAATTAACTCCAATTGGTATAAGCACTTATAAAACAGAATATTTATGTAAATTTACAATCTTTTTCAGGGATGACTAATTATGTGTCGTACTTGATAAACGACACGCTTTCCGAGATGACATTTTTCAACGGAGCAGGACACTGTTACCTGTTTTATTCCTGAATGCTGTACGCTATTTATTCAGTGCTGAACGGATGATTTTTGCCCGCAGCGCGTCTCTGTGAGTTGGGTCGAGCGCTTTGCCGTAATTCAACTGCAAATGAGCTGGCTGAGTGAGCATAAACAATCGGTTGATGATTGCAATGGAGCGGTCTTCGGCCTTGCCGGTATCATTGCCGGCGGCGCCGAGTATGCAAAGCTGTTCTATCGCCGGCGTCGAGGCCCCCATACGGTCGTGCATATTGATGCCCATCCGCAGATGGCTCAGCAAAAATAACGCTTCCTGTGAGCTTATCAGATGAGCGCCTTTCAAAAGCGCCATCGCCCGTGAGATTTTATCGTCAAGCAACTCCGGCTGATTCGAGAGCAACTGCTTCCTGGCAGCATTTTCATATTCGACAATTTCCGGAATGATTGCGTTCTCAAACTGCGAAACAATATCGGCCTCCGATACACCGAGCGTTACTTGGTTAGATAGCTGATAGAAATCGCCGGCTGCCTCGGTGCCTTCGCCGAAAAGGCCCCGCACAGCCAAGCTCATTGCCTTTGCCGCCCTGAAGAACTTCTCTATCTGGCCGGTCATCTTCAACGCCGGCAGATGCAGCATTACCGAAACCCGTATCCCCGTGCCAAGATTGGTCGGACAGGCCGTCAGGTATCCGTAGCGCGGGCTGAAGGCATAATCGATTTTTTGCTCTATCGCATCGTCGATGTGGTTGATTTGCTCGGCACAGCCGGACAACTGACAGCCGCCTTTGAGAACCTGAATTCGCAAATGGTCTTCCTCGTTTATCATAGCGGTAAAGAACTCCCTGTGAGCGATAACAACTCCCCGCGGGCCTTTGCCGAAGGCATGATGCCGACTGATTAGATGGCGCTCGACAAGAAAATGCCTATTCAGAGATGACGCCTTGTCCACGCTGATATACGAGACTTTATCGCCGAGTTCCAGCGACATAAGAACGTTTTTGAGCTTCACTAATATCTCAGATTTTTCCGCAGTCGAACAACGGCTGAGGAATTTATACCCCACCAGATTTCTGGCTAGGCGAACACGTGATGATATAACGATATCGGACAACGGCCCGGAGCCGTCAAACCATTCGTTGACATCGTTACTTATATCGGTCAGTTTCATATCTAATCAGTGTCCTCTGAACTGTGTCCGCTATTCTTTATTTTATCTCTCAGTTTCGCCGCCAGTTCATAATCTTCCGCCTGCACCGCAGCTTCCAGTTGCTGACGCATATTTAATAATTCTATCCGCTTTTTGGTGTCCGTCGGCACTTTTGACGGCACTTTGCCGCAATGGACCGTTTTGCCATTATGGGCCTTTTCGATAAGTGGCAAAAGCGATTTTTCAAAAATCTTATAATCGTAAGGACAGCCCAATACCGCCTCTTTGCGAAATTGCTCTAACGTAAAGCCGCAGTTCGGACACACCAGCTCCCGCTCGGCAATACCGAACAGCTCTTCGTCTGTCGGCTGGACGGAAAGCAGACTACTCAGCAGTTCATTTACGGGTATCTGACTTTTGACCGCTATGCCCTGCTCGATGGCGCATTGTTCGCAGATGTGCATCTCGCTGCGCTGGCCGTCGGCAATCTCGGTCAGATGGATGGTCGCTTCGTTTTTGTGACAAATCTGGCATTGCATAATTTTCTCGTTCCTCTATTATTATACCAGAATTATGCTTAAATAATAATCGTCAAATTTGAAAGACCGCTATATGTCTATCTACCGAATTTTGCCGAGCAGCCCGGCTCTTCGACAACCCTAACCGCCTCAAGTTTCACGCCTGTCGGCAGTTCCGGCCCAAGCGTTTCATAGATATATTTTGCTATCATCTCGGCTGACGGATTGTTTGTCCGAAAATAGTCGATACTGTCCAGTCCCCGCGTGTCGGGATTATCAAACTCGGCAACGATTCTTTCGACCATCGCTCTGAGCCGGTGGAAGTCCATAACAAGTCCGATGCTGTTGAGCTTACCACTGCTGACCTCAACTGCAACCAGCCAGTTGTGCCTGTGCATCGGCTCCTTTGAGCCGTCGGCTAACCTCAATTGATGTGATGCCTGAAAGTTCGTCTCGACGGCAATTGTGAACATATCGATACTTGATTCTCGATACTCGATACTTTTCTTCTACGAGCATCAAGCATCGAGTATCCATTTTACTTTTTACTTTTTACTTTTTACTTTCTTCAGTCGTTGTTGCAAACGTTCATAAACATTTTCCGGCACCAGCTTTGAAACGTCGCCGCCCAACGAAGCAACCTCGCGAATCAGTGTCGAGCTGGTAAAGCCGTACTGTGCGCTGGTCATAACAAAGACGGTCTCTATTCCTGCCACGGAGCGGTTGGTCATAGCAAGTTTGAATTCATAGTGAACGTCTGTCAAGCTGCGCATACCCCGCAGGATAACATCCGCTTTTTTCTCTGCTGCGTATTCGACCATCAGTCCGTCGAAGCTCTCGACCGAGACACCCGGCATATCGGCTATCAGTTCGGCTATCATTTCGATGCGTTCTTCCGGCGTAAAAAGCGGATTCTTAATTGGACTTCGTCCAACAGCGACTATAAGTTTATCAAAGAGCTTTATACCGCGATTGATAACATCCAGATGGCCGTTTGTAATCGGGTCAAACGAGCCGGGGAAAACCGCTCTTATAGATTTCTTTCTCATTGGATAGCCCTTTTCCTGCCAGCAACTATTATACCTTAAATGCAGGCCAAGTCAAATAGCTTCGTAGTGTTTTGTTATGATTGACAAAGGCAAAATTTGTGACAAAACCCGCCTTACGAACAAAATTTGCCGAGCACACCAAGCTGGCTAAAAATCAACGTAATCAGTGCTTCCATTTCTCAAAATTCTTTGTGAACTCGGTGCTTTCTGTAGCTAAATTTTCTACGGACTATGAAATGACCTGCGAAATGAGCACGAACTCTCTCTGCGGCTGTCTTCCCCTACTTGTTTTTTATTTCTCTCGGGTCTTTGCCTTCTTCGATAGCCGATATTTTGCTCACCCTTCTTTGATGTCTTCCGCCGCTGAATTCCGTGCTGAGCCAGGCCTCCACTATCTTTCGCAGTAATACCTCTCCTATCAAATCCCCCGATATACATAGCACGTTTGCATCGTTATGGTCGCGCGAAATCTGAGCACTCAGCTCATCATGGCACAACGCTGCCCTGATGCCCTTTATTTTGTTTGCCGTTATGCTCATCCCAATGCCCGTCCCGCAGGCCAAAATAGCTCTATCGGCTTGCTTATTCGCCACCGCCACTGCAGCCAAATACGCCATATCAGGATAATCAACAGGATGGCTATCGGTAGTGCCAAAGTCAATAAACTCGTGGCCCAACTGGGCGATTATTGCCTTGACTTGTTGTTTCGTCTCGAAGCCACGATGGTCGCTTGCAACCGCTATTTTCATATTACGAGCTCACTAACTCTTTTTTTAACAGCTTTTTCTATCCGTTCCGCACAATTGTTATAAACACGTTGCGGCTGGCCTATTGGGTCAGGAATATCTCTGCCTTCCTCTAATAACACGCATCTGTTCACAGCTCCGCTGCTAAGAGCGTCTATTCGCTCACAGTGCATTTTGCTCATCGCAAAAATATAATCACATTCTTCGACAAGCTGTTGTGTCAGCGCCGTGCTGCTGTGAGCTTTTATATCAATCCCCTTGGCTGCACAAGCCGCTACCGCCTCGGCACTTGCCGGCAAGCCAGTTATGCCCATAGTACCAGCGGAACATACTTTATATCCCATTTTGTCGAGATAGTCAACATTACATTTGAGTTTTTCCGCAAGATACCTGCGGAACATTCCTTCGGCCATAGGGCTTCGGCAGGTATTGCCAGTACAAACGAACAAGAATTTAACCTGCGACATCGCTTCCAGTTCAGCTTGTGAATATACGCCCGGCCTTAAAATTTCCAGACCTTTTTTCCCTATCTTTACAACCGTACTGCTTTTTTTATATTGGCACGGCCCAGCATCCAGCAACAGCTCGATTTGCCCTGAAAGCTGAGCGAGAACCTGCTCCGCATTTATCGCCGGCTTCCGCCCTGCTGTATTCGCACTTGGTGCAACAACTGGCCATCTCGTTTCCCGCAGCAGAAGTGCAGCTATCGAATTAGCCGGGCAGCGAATGCCTATGGAGTTATCTTTATATAAGATTTTAAAAGTTTCTTTATCGAGATGATTCTGCTGTTTCTTAATATCCGCTGCGTCTAATTCAAAAACAATGGTTAAAGGCCCTGGCCAGCCGTTTCGGATTAGTTTTTCTGCTCTCAGGCCGACGGTAGGCAGATACTTTTTGAGGTCGGTCTTCCACCCGAGATGTAATGTGTAGCGCTTATCGGGATTTCTGCCTTTGAGCTTATCGAGCTTGGTTAGCGAGGCGCTTTCAACCCTACAAGCAATTCCATAGACCGTTTCAGTAGGAAACGCCACAAGTCCGCCGGAATCAATTAAGCTGGCCGAGTCCTTAATTTTCGATGCATCAATTCTTTCAGCATCGATTTTTATAACTTTTGTCTGCATCTTCGTTTAGTCAGTGCCAGTCCGTGTATTAGTCAGTTCCTATCCGTGTCTAAAAATACACTAAAAAACCAAGAATAGCAAGATACTATAACTGTCATAACTATCCCAAGGATTGTGGGTGAATTTTCAGAATTTTCTTTAACCATCGTCTGCTAAACCACTTTTCGCAAATCACACACGCCATTAGAGCCGCGCAGGAATTCTGATAAGTAGCAGTAATCTATCACCCTGGGCCGGGCCTTCGAGCCTCTCATCGTCTTGACCCTGATTTTATAGTCCAAACCTATATAGTTAACTTGACTGACTTTTATATAAATGTTGCTATAGTAAAAACGTACAGGCCCTGTCATTACATACAGGCCATGTCATTCTGAACGTAGTGAAGAATCTCACAGTTAAGATGACAACTAAAAAGTCAGTCAAGTTGAGTATATATGATTATGCGTTGTCAAAAGAAACAATAGCTGAGCTGGAAAAGTGTCATCGTTCCTTGCGTGATAAGCGTCAGGCCGACCTCATCAAACCGGTCATTGCTTTATTCAAAAGACAGCTCGTCACTATTTCGAGCGTTATCAGCAAGAGGCCTTATTGCTTTGATTGATAACAACTATCCCGGCGCAGAACTAACGCTTGACACTATCGTTCGCGTTTATTAAAAGAGTGTACCGAATGAACGAAGATTAAACTGATATTTTTGCCACTGTATTCGCCCAATCTGAATCTGATTGAGCGGTACTGAAGGTTTTTAAGAAAAAAGTAAGGACTGCTTAAGTTTTTGTACCTGATGCATTAAATTATGATACAATGCTATTTTTGAGCGCCAATAACAATGAAATCCAATGATAAATACAATCTGAAATACGTGTGGTTGATATGCTTGGTAGCAGCTATGGGTGGGCTTTTGTTTGGATATGACTGGATAGTGGTCGGCGGCGCCAAGCCATTTTACGAGCCGTATTTTCACCTGGATAGTCCCCATCTTAAGGGCTTTGGAACAAGTTCGGCACTGATAGGCTGTATGTTTGGAGCGATGCTATGTGGAACACTGAGTGATAAAGTCGGCCGAAAGCGACTGTTAATCATGTCGGGTTTGCTATTTATGATTTCTGCCGTTGGAACGGCATTGTCAAATACATTTCTGTGGTTTAACATTTACCGAATTATCGGTGGTATAGCAATGGGACATGCCCTAAATCTGTCTCCGATGTATATTGCTGAAATATCGCCTACCAAAGTGCGCGGCATGCTTGTCTCAGTCAACCAGCTAACGGTAATGATTGGCGTACTGTCGGCACAGGTGGTCAACTGGCTGATTTCACTATATGATACGCAAATGCCTGATAATGCGACGGCAGAAATGATTTTGCAAAGCTGGAACGGCCAATACGGCTGGAGATGGATGTTCGCGGCTGAGACAATCCCCGCTTCTCTTTTCTTCCTGCTGATGTTTCTTGTTCCGGAGAGCGTGCGCTGGCTTGTCAAAGACGGACAGGACAGCCGCGCAGAACGTATTCTTGAGAAAATCGGCGGGGCGGATTATGCCAGGGTTGAGGTAGCTAATATCAAAGACACATTGTCAAGTGAAGAAATAGCAAGAGTCAATTTCCGCGACCTGTTAGAACCAAAACTGCTTAAAATTATTCTTATCGGTGTGTTTTTAGCTGTTTTGCAACAGTGGTGCGGGATGAACGTCATATTTTACTATGCTGCCGACATTTTTCAGGCTGCTGGTTACAATATCAAACAAACAATGCTTAATATCGTAGTGATTGGTCTGGTGATGACGGTCTCTGTTTTTATTACAATCGGCACGGTAGATAAAGTAGGCCGAAAAACCCTGATGCTGGTTGGCACATCTGCCCTTGCAGTAATCTATGGGCTGATAGGATACAGTTTTCACAGTAATATCACCGGCCTACCGATTGTGCTGCTGACATTGGCAAATGTTGCGTTTTATTCGTTCACTCTGGCACCGGTGACATGGGTATTATTATCGGAAATTTTCCCCAACCGCATTCGTGGTGCAGCGATGTCCATTTCTGTTATTGCCCTGTGGATTGGTAGCTTTACTCTTACCTATTCATTCCCAACTCTAAATGAAAATCTCGGCACAGCCCAAATTTTCTGGCTGTACGGTGTTATTTGTGCTGTGGGATTTATTTTTATCCTGTTCAAGCTTCCCAAAACCAAGGGTAAATCACTGGAACAAATCGAGCGTGAGCTGGTTGACTAATAATTCTTGTCAGAAATCTACAGGTATGTTTATGACGAAAATTTTAATCTGAAGCACAACATATCTTCCCACACCAGAAAACCTCTGCGGGTATCCGATAGTTCAAACATTTCCTCAGTCGATTATTTAGTAACTTCTCAACTTTGTAAGCAGCCATTGGCTGACTTGATGAAAATCTGTGCCATTCGGAAAAAACTGTCGCAACAATCCGTTCGTGTTCTCATTCGTTCCACGCTCCCAACTGCTATACTCATTGGCAAAATAGCTGTGCATCGACAGGGATTTTTCAAGTTCCTTAAAGCCGGCAAATTCTTTGCTATTATCAAACATCATCGTCTTGAGCTTCTCAGTTGGCACCTTTATAAAGGCACACTTTGTTAGTTAACTTGACTGACTTTTTAGTTGTCATGCTGAGCGAAGCGAAGCATCTGGCTTTACGACAGAGTTAAACCGTACTTTAACTGTGAGATTCTTCACTACGTTCAGAATGACAGGGCCTG
>QNBZ01000053.1 GCA_003644295.1 Planctomycetota bacterium | reverse complement strand
TGCCGATGAGCAACTGCGTGCCGAAAAATTAGCCCAGCTACACAAAAGATTCAAAGATACCGACGGCGGTATGCAGGCGTTATACGAACTGGGGATGCTGAAAATTGCTATGTGGCGCCGGCAAAGTGCATCAAATCCGCAGCAGAAGAAAAAACACTTGGCCGAGACGAGAGCAATACTGGCCAGCTTTATTAACTTATATCCGAACAGCTTTTATGCCGAGCAGGTTAGAAAAAATCTGGACGGCCTGCCAAGTAATTGATTATTGATTATTGATAATTGATTACTGATAATTGATAATTGATTACTGATAATTGATTACTGATAATTGATTATTGATAATTGATAATTGATTATTGATTGCTGATTACTGATTATTGATTATTTCATTGAATTTCGGTATAATACATCAATAGATGTCAGAGAAAAATGGAAATAATAAAACGCCCGGCTTTGTCAAAGATGAGTTCCTCACCACCAGGGCCGAGCTGGATGCCCTACTTGAATCAGACAACGACAATCGGGAGTCGATTGACACGGGCAGCCGGGAAATTCTGCTGATAGGTAAGAGCAGCGGTGTTTTTTCAGACGCCGACTCTGCCGGGGAACTGCCCTGTGAAGTGCATACCAATATGCCGGACGCAATTGATGCAGCAGCGAAGAAGAACTTTGCCGTAATCGGTGTTGTGATGTCCGGTCTCGGCGGCAAGTTGAATTCGGCGCTGAAAGCTTTAAGAGACGCAAATTGCGACGCTAAAATTATTCTCTTAGCCAGGATGTATGAAGAGCCGGCAGCGAAGCGGCTCGTTGAACAATCTCATAACGGCACAGCCGTTGCGGATAATTATTTGATTTGTCCAATCCCTTTTTCGTCTCTCGCTTCACGAGATACGCTTCACATTTCACAAGATACGAAAATAAAACAGCTTGAAAAACTGGCCACCGAGGACGAGCTGACGGGGCTGAAGAACAGAAGATATATATGGGAGTTTTCCAGGCAAATTATAGAACGTGCAAAAAAAAGAGGCGGGCGGGTAACGCTGCTTGTGTTCGATATAGATAACTTCAAACATTACAATGATGTCTATGGCCATTCAGCAGGCGACGAAATTTTAAGACAAGCTGCCGTTTTGATGCAGCACTGCTGCCGGGAGCATGATGTCGTCGGCAGGATTGGCGGCGACGAATTTGCGGTCGTTTTCTGGGACGAGCCACAGGCCAAAGCAGCCAGCCAGGAGAGCGAAAGGCGCTCGACTGCAGCCGAGCATCCCAAGGAAGCGATGTTCATAATAGAACGGTTCAGAGATGGTCTAAACGCTGCGAAGCTGACCTCGCTTGGGCCCGAGGGCAAAGGCGTTCTTACGATAAGCGGCGGACTGGCGAGCTTCGCCAGCGATGGCTCAACGATACAAGAACTTTTTGCGCAGGCGGATGCGGCGTTACTGGAGGCCAAACGCAGCGGCAAAAACAGAATCTACCTGGTCGGCAAGCCGCAAAACGACATTGCCGAGATAGAATAACCTGTATCCCCTAAATAATGAACCGTACCAACAGGTAGAAATTTTTCATCAATTCACTAACGTTCAGCAGAATTGGTGCGTCTATAGAGGTGAGGACATATTTGTGAACGGCAGTCAGAAAGTAAACGCCAGTGATATTGAGAAACTGGTTAAGGCGGGCCAGGCAGGTGATAGAAAATCGTTTGATGAGCTTGTGCGATTGTACCAACAGCGGACGATGCAGGTGGCTGTCAAGATGTTGGGTAATGCCGACGAAGCGGCTGAAGCTGTTCAGGCCGGCTTCGTCAAGGCTTATATGAGCATTGGTAAATTAAAAGAGCCGAAGCGGTTTGAGGTTTGGCTTTTGCGGATTGTTACCAACACGGCGATAAGTCAGCGCAGAGCGGCCAAACGCAGAGCAGAGAGGATAAAAATCGCCGACTGCTACGAGGACAACAAGGCCGTCTCGCCGGTCGATAAAAGCGTTACTGAAGAGTTGAAAGAAGCGATTACGACGGCGATGCTGAAGCTGTCCAAGAAAGAGGCCAAGGCGATAGCGCTTTTTGGGCTGAAGGATTTGTCGCAGGGGCAGGTTGCACGAATTATGGGCTGTTCGGTTGAGGCAGTCAGGTGGCATGTGTTTCGCGCAAGGCAGAAGTTGAAGGCATTGCTAAAAGAGCATCTATAATGAAAGAAGGAAAAGAAAAAATAGATTTGCTTTTCGAGCGAAACGCCGAGGAGCAGTTGACCGGCGTTGACTGGAACGAATTGAACGCTGCGATATCGAGTCGGCTGGACCAGGCCCAGAAAAGCAAAACTTCTGTGCGAAAGTACCCAACCGTGTTTAAGATAGCGGCGGGAATAGCTGCGGCGGCGGTTGTGTTCATCACAGTAACGGTTAAGACCGAAAAGCCGGCGGATGTGCAGTTGGACAAGGGCATCTCTGCGGTTGTTAAGTTTATTGATAAAAAAGGGTCGGCTTCGATTGAGATTAAGCGCCCAAGTGGTAAGTCGCAGGTGATGGTTGATATTGGAAGTAGCCAGAGAAAAGTGGCCAGATGCGATGTTGAGATAATTGATTTGAATGGTGGTTTGAGAAAAGGTAGTGATGAAGCGGCGTGGATAATAATCAGCAGGCCTGAGCCGGTGCTGGCAGATAATGGTGTAAGCAGATATAATGCAGATTTGATTTATTTATTCTGAATAAACTTTTGAAATGAAGGAGAAAAAAATGAGCGCAAAGAGTTTTAGAAAAATGGTTGTTCCTATGGTTGCTTTGGTTTGCATTTCGGCCGGTTTCGCACAGGCCGACAAATTACAGTTGCAGGAAAAACTCAGTAAGGATGTAAAGATTCAATTAAGGGATGTTACTATCGTTGAGGCGCTGGAAAAAATCGGGCAAAAAGCAGGGGTAAAGTTTGTTTTATCAGATGAGGCGGTGTGGAAACTGCCGTATGGTGAGGCGACACGGCTTTCGGTAGCGCTGGATGGGCCTTTGACTGACAGTATGACAGAAATGCTAAATGCCTTTTTTATGCGGTATACAGTTGGCGATGAGGAAATTACGATATATCCACGGCCGGAACTGGAACATATCCTCGGCAGACCAACAGCGAAACAACTGGAGCTATTAAAAGACATATATACAAACCAAATCAGAGTTTACTATCTCGATGAAGTTCAAAAAACTATGAATGAGGCGCTTAATCAGGAGGTTCTAATTTCACCGATTCATATTCAGGGACAGTTGGACGGTTTATTGCGTCAACTTGTTGGCAAAGACCCAATAATCTATGAGACGGTAGGAAGGCAGGTAAGGTTAACAGTTGTTGAGGAAGCGCATAAATCAGAACAGAATGAGCCGGAAGATACAGAACTTCTCCTACCAACACCAGTTACACTTGTTCAGTTAATAAGTCAAGTACAGGTTGAGAGAAATGAACCTAGGTATACGAGATGGTATATTTCCGGGATGGATTTTGCCAGGCAGATTCCTGAGATTCGAGTTGTGAGTGTTGGGGATTTTCGAAAAGCGAAGCTTGGTCAGGTAGTTGATATTTCCTTCAAAGACGAAAAAGCAGATGCGATAATCCAAAGGCTTGCAAAGTGGACAGGGATGAGACTGCTTGTATTCAAGAACGACCCATCGTGGTTGAGCGAGAGAATATCTGTTGATATGCAAAATGTAAAACTCAGGCAAGCCATCCTGAATATAGTAAGTACAGTGAATGGAAAAATTGACATAGATGTTGGTGATAATGAAATTAGAGTGTACGAATCATCAAAACGTACAAAAAAACCGGCTACTTCCAAAGCAAGCAAAGGCGGCGGGCGGGCAGGTAGTGATGGTTATGTGGGCAAGATAAGTATTCCTATGGATGGCGGGAAGTACTATATTGAATTTATGCTGCGAGAAAGTGATTTAACGGGGGAATTAAAAAAGCTTCGGGAAGAGAAAATGAAAGAGATTTTGGGGGAGGTTACAAAGCCAGCGAAGAAACC
The DNA here is from genome assembly GCA_003644295.1 of Planctomycetota bacterium. Taxonomy (GTDB): domain Bacteria; phylum Planctomycetota; class Phycisphaerae; order Sedimentisphaerales; family Anaerobacaceae; genus B140-G9. The sequence continues at coordinate 3,606 of QNBZ01000053.1, read as the reverse complement.
GACAAAATCGGAATAGTGGATTCCTGCTTTCGCAGGAATGACATACTAAATACTAACGACCAAATACTAACGACTAACCACAATTGTTTTGGTTGGGCTGAGCAGCTTATAGCGTATTCCACGCCAGCGGATTGTTCTGCCGAAAGCTGAAGAAATAATAAAGAACAACATCAGTAACGACCAGAGCCAAAAGAAAATGACATCAGCAGCACAAGCGGCCTTCATTTTGTGCCAATGCTCTTTGAGCAGCTTACTAATCATTCTTTGTCTAAGTATCGTCCGTGTGAGCTGGCTTATGAAAAAAAGGGCCGGCACGGCGACATAAAGAGCCAAATGTTTCTGTCCGGTCATTGCAGCATAAACAGCGATGGCTGCGGCTGCCCATAAACCCAGTATTGAAAATAAGCCACTGCACAAACCGAACCACCAGGTGCGGGGAGCGTTCACACGCGTGATTAAAAATTGCCGCCTGCCGAACTCAAACAGCTTTAGCCAAGTTGTAGATTCATAAGAAGCGACCAGACAGGCAGGGACGAAAACTACTTTCATACCGGCTTTTTTGACAGCACAGCTTAGCGATAAATCATCGCTGATGGATTTCGCCCAGATTTTGTCAAGCCCCAAACGTCGAAACGTCTCGGTGCGGATGGCCATAGAGCCGCCCCAGGCCTGATTGAAATGAGTGTCGCCAAGTAACTGGGCAATCTTGGCGTTCACCGCCGACAGTGCTAAACTTGCCGGGTTGTTCTTTCCCGGTACAAACCAGCGATAGCCGCTTGCGGCGCCGCATTTCATTTTTCTGAGCGGATAAACAAGCTGTGCCAGCCAATCGCTGCGAACGCTTATGTCCGAATCGGCAAATGCCAGTACCTCAATATCCTCGCCGATGTTCTGATAGCAGTAAAGCAGATTGTGAATTTTCTGACTACAGTGTTTTGCACCGCCTGCTACGAACAGCCGGACGTCATTTGCTTTTGTGCTTTGGCTCAACTGTTCTTTCAACCTGCATAATTCGCTGTATGCGGGGTCGGCTTTGTCGGCCACAATGAAGCACAGCAGATAATTTTCATAATCCTGCTTAAAAAATGATGTGATATTTTTTTGAAAATCCAAATCCCGTCCACTGCACGGAACGAGCAGGGCTGTTCTTGGCCGATATGATGAACGCTCTCTTTTGTACCTGGCCAGCACATAGTAATAGTTACGACACATCTGATATAGGAATATCAACTGCGCAATAATCGCCGTCAGAGCTATGTAATAATACCAATCCATTCTAATTGATTATTGATAATTGATTATTGATAATTGATTATTGATTATTGATTATTGATTATTGATTATTTTTCGAATTATAAATTGGCGTTTAAGGTATAGAGGCCAAAGGCACTATCAAATCAATCAGCGTTTCGGTTGTGTAAGATTTTGCCAGGTCGAGCGAGAGCAGACAGCCGTGATTGTGGTCTGATGCGATAATTATAAGGTTTTTGCCCGCCCTGCTCCAACCCTGCTGTTGTGGTTGATGGCCGAGAATAAAAACATCGACATCAAAGAGCTCTGCCATTTTGTCGAGAAGCGTCTGGCTCATATTTCTGCCCCAGGTCAAAAGATAGACAGAGCCGGGTTTTTTATAATCGCTTTCCTTCAGTTCTCTTTGCAGAATCTGCCGGTCGAATTTGTCGAAGTAACTATCGCCGGGCAGTGAATGCGACAGCCATATTCTGTTATCACATCTGACGGCTAACGGCTGCGAAAGAAGAAATCGCTTCAGCGCCAACTCGACTTCAGCACTATCCTGCTGGAACTGACGTTTCATAGCTGCTCGCATTGAGCGGTTCATTTCTTTGCCGTCTTTCATCACTTCACTGTCGTTGATGAAAGCTGTATCGTGATTTCCCATAATGATGTGGATGCGGTCGGGAAAGGTTAATTTGTAACGGGCAACGTCGAACAATAGCCGGTAGGATAAACAACCGCCCTTTGAATCTTCCGGGCCGCCGTGTATGATTTCCTGCAGGACGATGTGTCTGTCGGGATTGGCAGTTAAATCAGCGTAGGCGACCGCTCTTTCAAAATTTCGCCGATGTCCGTGAATGTCACCGGTTACAACCAAGCTGCCTTCAGCGGGCAGGCAAATCAAATTGCCCCGTCGAAACCTGTCCGCTCTGTTGGCCTCAGCCGCCCTGTTCAATAAGTCAATTATTGTTTGAGGCATTTTTATTTGCTTTTATTTTGTCGCCCAGCATACTGTGTATTATCAGGTCCAATCTCGATATGATTGCCAACATATTACGTGGCCGCTGTGCTGGGTCGTCTTTGACGCAATCCATCACAAGTTTTGAGACCCCAAGCGGTATTTGTTTTTTTATTTTGTGCGGCGCTAGAAGCGTTTTGGGTATTGTCAAGCCAAGTTCGTTCTTTTTGGGTATCAGTGTCGGAACGTTACTTCCGGTAAGAGCCCAGTACATTGTGGCGCCAAGATTGAATATATCAGTTTTTGGGCCGAGCGGCTTGCGCTTAACCTGTTCAGGTGCGATGTAATCCGGCGTGCCTTGAATACGCTGCTTTCTCGTTCCGATTTTGCAACTTTGGCCGAGGTCTATGATTTTAATCGAGCCGGACTTGTTAATAAGTATATTATTGGGTTTTATGTCGCAGTGAACAAATCCTTCTCTGTGCATAGCATTAAGTCCGTTCGCAACCATTCTGAATACGAGCAGTACATCGACCAGACTCAAGGTGGGACCATCTTCGAGCGATTGGCCATCGAACAGTTCCATAGAAAGCAGCATCTCTTTCACTTTGAACATACTGCGTCTTTTCTTTATTTTATGGCACTTGCGGATGTATGGATGGTCTATCCGCTTGGCCACTTTGTATTCGGTCTCCATCTGCTCGAAGATTCTTAAATCCTCGGGTTTCTCGAAGATGGCTCGTTTCAAAGCGACATCGATTTTGTCTTGCTCGTCGGTCGCCCAATAAATTGTGCTGCGAGCGCCGGTTCCGATGCGTTTGATTATGGTAAAACCACCGACATCAAGTATATCTTTAGCCATATTACCAACAACAATCCCAAAATAGAAACTCAGTGGCAAAGCCACAAAAAGTGCCTAAAGTGCCTAAAGTGAGCTAAAGTTATAAAAAAAAGAATGACCAATAACAAATTCGAAAATCGAAATTCCTTGCCTGTCCCGATTTTGTCTGTCGGGGTTCGATGCCGAAGGTTCGGCCACGCCAAAGGCCCGCCTCTGGAGGGGCAAATTCATCTTCATTCTTTTTGACTTTAGCTCACTCCACTCGACTCGGACTTATTTGAACCACACCCATTCTACAATATCACCGGTTATCTGTCCAGCGTCGCGTAATTTCTCAACGCCATCCGCCATCGGGGTGTATGTTGAGCTTGTAGTACTTTGCCATAATTTGAGATTTTGGTTTGTATTGCCAATAATTCTCCACGACTTTACTTTTCAATGGAGGAGCATACCAATTGGACTAAGTAAATGCGCTTTTTGACAGACAATCAATTATTGTGTCATACCTGCGAAAGCAGGCATCCAGTACATATATAAACCTATGGATTCCCGCTTTCGCGGGAATGACAGG
>QNBZ01000052.1 GCA_003644295.1 Planctomycetota bacterium | reverse complement strand
TCAATTATTGTGTCATTCCTGCGAAAGCAGGCATCCAATACATATATAAACCTATGGATTCCCGCTTTCGCGGGAATGACAGGGCGCAAAAATTAACTCCAATCGGTATTATACCCTAACAAAGAGCTTTTTTCAATTGGGTTGTGAGAAATGCGGGCTAACAATAAAGACGGCCCCTGCTCACAGCTCACAATAACGTAAAAACACCATTTTACCCTCGCTTGCGCTTACTTTTTTCAAATCGCTATCTTTTGGTAAGTTCGTATTTTTCAAGCAGTTATGGCCTAAAGAGTCGCTATCGCCGGTCTTTGACGACAAAAAGCGGATAAAAACAACTGTTCTACCCCTCTGAATTGGCCGAAAATATAATAGTTGTGTTTCGGGCATTATGCCAGTTGACGTTTTGCGGCAGGGCGAACACAAAGTCGGTCCTTTTCGTAGTATAAAAGATAAGGCCAACTTGCAAAAGGAGTTGAAGATGTTGGTTTTAAGCAGACAAAAAGATGAATCGATTGTAATCGGCGACAACGTCGAGATAACGATTGTCGATGTTCGCGGCGACAAGGTTCGGCTGGGCATAACGGCGCCTAAGGAGGTACCTGTCCATCGCAGAGAAGTGTATGATGCGATTCAGCGCGAAAAGGCCGAGAAGCAAGCGTCCGAGCAACAGCAACAAGATTAATCCATATATGATGAATTCTTACAATGGGCTACCCCAAAAACCGGCGCAGAAAGCCGGCTTTTTTATGCGCCCATTTTTTACATTCTTTTGTATCGTGGGCCGCCGCCACTTTCGGGAACCGTCCAGCGGATATTGTCAAACGGACATTTCCTCTGACAAGTTTTACAGTGCAGACAATTCGAGGGATTGGCCGGCTTTACCTGGCCGTTGATGATTTCATAGACACCAGCCGGGCAAAACGTAATGCAGGGAGCACCATACTTCGGCACACACTTCTGCGCACAGGTGTTGCGATTTATAATCCGCAAATGGCTCGGCTGGTCTTCGCGATGCTCAGTGGCGGCCATTGCAGTGAAAGTGTCTTTGTCAAAGTTCTGGCTGCCCTTGAACTTATAATGAGCGGTAGTCATCGCCTCATAATCTTTTTCAACCTTAAACTTCGGCAGCAATTCGCCGAGTACCGACAACGGCATCCCAAGTAAAGGCCCAAACTTCGCAACCGCCTGACGGAAATTCTTCGCGGATTGCATTTCTTTGTCGATGTTTGAATTCTCAACCAGCTCGGTATATCTCAACGCCGATGCCTGCGGATTATTTGTGTTTTCTGCGATTGACTTTGCTGCGCAAATGCCCGATTCAATGGCGTTGTGCAGCCCCTTGATTTTGAGCATATTAACGAAGCCGGCACTGTCGCCGAGAATCATTACATTGCCCTTACCGATAGCGCCGGTTTGCGGGTCTTTCGGGATGGCATAATATCCGCCTTCAGGTATTAACTTTGCGCCGGCTTCCACTACCGTACCGCCGGCGATGAACTTCTTTACGAAACGGTGGTTTTTGAAATTCGTCAGGGCATCCTGCGGATTAAAATCGCAGTACTTCCAATCGGCTCCGACAATCATCCCAACGGAAAGATGCTCCTGCACGCCGGCGTACACAATTCCGCCGCCGAACATACCCGGGCCAATAATCGGCGTCCAGATAGGATAACCCATAGCGTGAACGACCCTGCCGGCTGTGAATCTGTCGTACTGCTCCGGGCTTACCTTTATCAGTTCCTTAACGCCTACCGAATAGAGCTGCGGGCTTTGCCTTTGCAGGCCGACTTTTTCTATGAATTTTTCGGTTACAAGCCCATCACAGCCCTCTGCCAGCACGACAAAATCGGCATTGATTATTTCGCCCTCGACGAAGTTCGGCTGTTTTCTGCCTTCCTTATCAAGTCCCTGGTCAACGAGTTTGACGCCGGTCGCACTGGAGTTTGATTCGTCGAGAACAATATCTTCAGCGGAAAAGCCGCACAGGACTTCAACGCCGAGTTTTTTTGCTATCTGTCCCAACCACTTTGTCAGCTTGCTCACCGATACTGAATAGTCCCCAAGATGTATCATTTGGCCGAAGCCCAGCCCAAATTTTTTGGCAAGTTTTATCGCAAACAAAATGTTGAACGACAGCTTCGTCCCCAGGAAGAACATAACATTGTCTTTGTCGATTTTGGCTGCTAATACTTCTTTGGCCTCATCACTGTCCCGCCATCCGGGGGCAGCCGAGTCCAGCAGTGTATGCAGCGGTTCAGCTTCCAGAACGGCGCCGGAAAGATTATGATTGCCGAGGTCGGCGGCTTTCTCGATGACGCAAACGTCAATGTCCGGCTTTTGCGTTTTGAGTTGTATCGCAGTTGCCAGACCAGCCGGGCCTGCGCCAACTACAAGAACCGATACCTTATCGTAATTTTCCATTTATTATTTACTCATTCTTTGATTGTCAATGCTGCAACTAACTGCGGCACTGTTTCTTCAACTGTTCCGATGATATAATAATCGCACTGCTTGAATATCGGTGCGTTCGGGTCGCTGTTGACGGCTACAATGGTATCAGCGTTGGCAATGCCTATCATATGTTGAATTGCGCCGGATATTCCCAGAGCAAGGTAAAGTTTCGGGCCGACTGCGGTGCCGGTCTGGCCGACCTGATGGATGCGTTCAATGAAGCCCTGCTCCACCGCAGCACGTGAAGCGCCTCTCTCGACCTGTGTCCCCAGCCGATTGCCGATGGCTGTGCAAAGCGAGCCGACGAGCCGTTCGTAGTTGTTCCTGTTTTGCATTCCTTTTCCGCCGCTGACAATTACCTCTGCGCCGAAGTTGACCTCGCCGCTGCCCAGTTCGGTTTTAAGGATTTGCAAACTGACATCGTCATCGCAAAGCTGCACTTTATGGCTGATGACTTTGCCCGTTCTTGAGTCGTCCGGCGGCAGCTTTTTCATAACGCCCGGCCTTGCCGTGGCCATCTGCGACCTTGAATTTTTCGTGCAGATAGTCGCCATAACGTTGCCGCCGAGCGCCGGCCTTGTCTGCAAAAGTATGGCGATTTGTCCCTTTCTTGACCTGTCCCTGATGTCCAGTGCGGTGCAGTCGGCGGTCAGCCCGCAGCCGAGACGATAAGATACCATCGGAGCCAGCGTTCTGCCGCGTGGGGTTGCGGCAAAGAGAACAATCTGCGGCCAATGTGCGCCGATGCAATCGGCGATGACTTTGCGATATGCGCCCGGGTCGAATTCACCGAGCAGCTTATCCTCAATAATGTAGATGTTGTCGGCGCCGGCAGCGATTAGCTCTTTTGCCATCGGCTTGACATTAAGACCAGCTAAACATACGCCAACCTTTGTCTCCAGCGAATCGGCAAGTTGACGGCTTTTGCCAATAAGCTCAAACGTAGCAGGGTGTATAGCACCATCGTTGTGTTCGGCAACGACCCAGACCTCGCCGTCAAAACTCGGCTCGGTCGCCCGCAATCCGTTGAGCATATCTTCCAGTGCTTTTTTGTGGAAACGCTTACTGGCCTCGGCGAGGATTGTTTTCCTGACGTTTTCATCCATCCGGCTGATTTCGCTAACTCCTGATTTCCTTAGTTTATCAGCCAAAAAGGCGAAATCGTCATTTTCCTTTTTTGTACTCTCGAAACTTCTGTCAAACTTGTCGGCTCGTCTATTCGGCAGAATGTAGCCATTTGTTCGGGCGTCATCGCCGTTGCGGGTTTGGCTGCTCTGCTTTTTGAAGTTTTCAATAATCAGCTTGGCTAACGATTCCGGATTACTGATACGCTCGCATTTTCTTGCGCTTTTGCCAGGCGGGAAAACACGTATTACACTGGTCTTCGAACCTTTTACGCCGATATGGGCGGCTTTGATGTCGGCGCTGTTCCAGTTGATAATTTGCATCCTGTTTGCCCGTCTGGTTGCGGCGAACGTTGCGAACAACGGATAGTCGTATTTGGCGACAGTAATTACAACCGGCAGCTTTCCAGCGGCGACAACCTGACTGCCGCCGCTGATAATTCTCGTGAATTCAAACCGTCCGTTCCTGAACTCGGCGGCGGTGGCGTAAGCTATGCAGCCGAGGCCAAGCTCTTCAGCGATTTGCGGCGGTACCTGAGCGGTATCGCCATCGACCGACTGCATTCCGCTGACGAGATAATAATCGTTATCGCCGTTGAGGATTTCCTTAACTATTTTTCTAACGGCATAAGCCAGCGGGTTTGCCGTTGCTACGGTGTCAGCGCCGCCCAGCATTCTGTCGGTAAGCAGCACTGCCATATCGGCACATCTGCTTAAGCTGTATCGCAGAACTTCTTCTGCCATCGGCGGACCCATCGTCAACGCAATGATTTTGCCGTCTTTGTCGTCGCTGTCCTGCTTCATCCGATTTGCAAAAGCCAATGCCTGTGCGTCCAGCTCATTGATTACGTTGGCCAGCCGGGTGCGAATCAGCGTGCCGGTCTCCGGGTCAAAGGCATTGTCGGTAATCTGCGTTATGTCGGGAACCTGCTTTACTAAAACTATGTAATTACTCATAAAATATCTTCCGCTCCAGAGCAAATAAATGCTTGTAACGACAACTTATTAAGTGTACCATTATTTACCGTTTCTCGATGATATGGATTTTGCTTTTTTATGCTGTTATTCTGCCAAAAACGGGCTGTAATGCAGAAAAATCCGATTTAACGCTTGCTTTAGAGAATTTGATAGTGTCTAATTCCTATATTCCTAATTGAGCGGAAAGAGTGGATGCGAACGAGTTAGATTATTATTTTTGTTGAGGTGAATTGTAATGGCAGATTTGAAAGCATTAGCTGACGCAATTATTAAAGGCGACCAGGATACCGCTATAGAAATTACCAAGGCGGCCCTTGGCGAGGGTATGACGGCTAAAACAGTTCTCGATGATGGCTTAGTCGCGGGTATGGATGTTGTCGGTGTCCGGTTCAAAAAGAACGAGATTTATATACCTGAGGTGCTCATCGCTGCACGTGCGATGAAATCAGCGATGGGAATTCTTGAGCCGGAACTCGCCAAGGCCGGCGTCGAGCCGATTGGAAAGTTTATGATAGGAACGGTTCAGGGCGACTTGCATGATATCGGCAAAAACTTAGTGGGGATGATGCTGAAAGGCGCCGGCTTCGATGTCATCGACCTTGGAGTGGATGTTCCAGCTGAGAAATTTGTTGAGCAGGCCAAGGCCACTGGCACCGATTTGATTGGCCTGAGCGCACTTTTGACCACAACGATGCCGGGAATGGAAAAGACCATAAAGGCGCTGAAGGACGCCGGCATTTCGGCGAAGGTTATGATAGGCGGAGCTCCGGTAACACAGGGTTACGCCGACAAAATCGGCGCTGATGGCTACTCCGCCGACGCCGCCTCGGCTGTTGATATGGCCAAGAAGCTTGTCGCCTGATATTTATCGCATACCATAACCATTAAACAAATCTCGAAAACAGTTCACGCCATTCAAAAAGAGTTGGCTATGGAGTTGGTGCAACAAAAACGCCTTTTAGGCCTTGTAACAAAGGCCTATGCTGAAAATAGAAGGTTAGTCGCACCTTTAGCAGTGTTTCCCGGCTGCGACCTGACTGGCTTTTCGATAAAAGTGGCACAACAAAACTACGGAGTCCTTTTTGCCTGCATAAGCGCAATAGTCAAGTTACTAAAACCTGACATCGCCTTTGGAATGATGGACCTGTCGGTAGAGGCAAATGCCCTGGGGCTGCCTGTTAGGTTTCCAATTGATGAGTCGAGCACGGTTGAAAAACATCCTATTAACAGTCTTGAGCAGATTGATCATTATCGCCGGATAAACATATTGCAGGACTCCAGAATTCAGTGTTACATCAAGACTATCGAGATGATGAGTATCGGCTTGCCACAGGAAATCATCAAATGTGCTTACGTCATAGGCCCTGTAACTCTGGCAGGACTACTCGAATCTGCCCAGCAGTTAGCGATGGATTCCGTACTTGAACCGGAAAAACTGCACGGGCTGTGCCAGTTCTCAACTGAAGTTATTCAAGAATATGTTAGAGCGATTATAAACGCTGGCGCTAATCTCATTTGCATACTGGAACCAACCGCTGTAATGCTCGGCCCAGAGCAGTTCCGTCAATTCAGCGGCTACTATGTCCATCACATCATAGAAAGTTACAAGTACGCAAAAGTCGAAACTATTTACCATGTTTGTGGTAATACTATGCATCTTCTAAAGGAAATGGTTGATTGCGGAATTGCCGCCATCAGTCTGGATTCACCTGAGACCGGAATTGATATGGTAAAGGCACTTCAGATTGTGCCTGAAGATATTGTGGTAATTGGCAATATTAATCCAACGAGCACTATGAAGGACGGCACGATTGAAAAAGTGAGGCAGAAAACAAAGAATCTGCTGGAAAAGATGCGGCCGTATCCGAACTTTCTGTTGAGCACCGGTTGCGACCTTCCTCCGGGAACACCGGTTGAAAATATGCTGGAATTTATGCGAGTGGGACGTGAATTCAAATAACAAGCCGATGGCGATAGTGCCGTTGATTTGGCTAAGGGACTTGTCGCCTGATATTTATCGCATATTATATTCTTGAACAAACCTCAAAAGCAGTCCCGACCAACAAAAACGGGGCTGTTTTTTTGCGCTGAATCTGATAAAATAGACATTTGGTTATATGCGACAGATAAAAAATCACAATTTAGCGCAACTTTTGATGCAACTTCGCTTTGCGCCACAAAGGCAACGCCGAAAACAACTCGATGCTGCTGAAAATCTCTTTTCCATCATCGACGTGAACAAAGAATATCCCTTCGAGTTTGTCTGTTTTCGTATTACCGGCTATCACCCCAAGGACATGCCGGAGCAGCAACTCATAAAAGGCGATGAACTTGCAGAAGACCTGCGTATTTTCATCTCCAAATTAAGCGGCCAAATTGCGCCGCCCGCCGCCGAGCAAAGCGAAAGAGTTTATACAATCAAAGAGCTTGCAGATAGCTTTGAAATATCGACAAAGACAGTCAGCCGATGGCGAAAACGGGGACTGATTGCCCGCAAATTTATTTTTGACGATGGCGTAAAACGGCTCGGGTTTCTGCAATCAGCCGTCGATAAATTTCTCGAAAAAAATCCGGACATTGCCGCCAAGGCAAAAGCGTTCAGGCGGCTGACAGATAAACAAAAGCGGCAGATTATAAAACGGGCAGCCGCTCTCGCAGCAGGGACATCACTATCCCGCTACCAGATTATAGAGCAAATAGCTAAAAAAATCGGCAAGGTCCACGAAACCGTCAGATACGTACTTCTGAATTATGAAAAGGCCAATCCCGGTAAGCGTATTTTCAAAAAGCCGACCGGCGTAATCAGTCCAGCCGAGGCCGGCGAAATCTACAAATTGTTCAAGCAAGGCCACAGCGCCGAAGAGCTGGCTGGACTCTTCAACCGCAGCAAAAGCTCGATATACAGGATTATAAACAGGCGAAGAGCAAAGTTAATTCTGGGCAAAAAAATTGAATATGTTGACAGCAGCGAGTTTCTTGAAATGGACGCAGAGGAAAAGATTTTGTCAAACCCGCCTGGTATTCGGCAGTGTGGGGTTTTCAAAGATGCCGAGCAATTAAAATTA
>QNBZ01000051.1 GCA_003644295.1 Planctomycetota bacterium | reverse complement strand
ATTGAGCCGGTAAGGTACGTTCATCCGCAATTAGCGCAGGCAATTACTTTAGCAAACGCATCAGCCGTCCGTCAGACATACAACGGTACTGGTATAGCAGTCGCCATAATCGACAGCGGTGTTGATTATACTCACGAACGGCTGGGAGATGGCGGTTTTCCAAATAGTAAGGTCATTGGCGGTTACGATACCGGCGAAGATGACAGCGACCCTATGCCGGTCGGCGAAGCACACGGGACATGCTGCGCCGGTATAGCCGGCGGCGACTTAGGAACGGTGGGCGATTACATCGGCGGCGTTGCCTACAATGCAAGAATATACGCTCTCAAAATGGTTACCGATGACGGACTCTGGCCTACCGACTCGGCGCTTGCGGCGTGGGACTGGTGTATAACCCACCGCGATGACGACCCCGACAATCCGATTAAGGTAATGAGCAACAGTTGGGGGATTTACAGCTATCCGTTTGACGACCCGAACGAGGCGGACGCTTATTCTCCGGCTATGACTACGGCCGCCGAGAGTGCCGTGGCAGCAGGGATTACAATAGTAGCAGCATCCGGCAATGACGGATATGCCGGCGACGGTATATCGTGGCCGGCGGCGATGTCTGATGTGATTTCCGTTGGAGCGGTCTATGATATAAACGACCAGGTAACTGGGTATTCAAATACGGCTGATATTCTGGATATTCTCGCTCCTGCGGACCCCGTTTATACGACCGATATTGTCGGCCCCGACGGCTACGACCTTGGCGATTACTTCCCGTATTTTAACGGGACGTCTTCGGCCTGTCCGTTTGCGGCTGGCGCCGTTGCTGTGCTGCAATCAGCGGCCTTTGAAGAAACGGGAAGTTATCTTACCCCTGCGACAATCAGAAATATACTGGTCGCAAGCGGCGACCCCGTTACCGATACCAAGGTTGCTATAACCAAGCCGCGGATTAACCTCGGCGCTGCAATTGCTGGCCGACCGCCTTTCTACGTTGAACAGGACTGCACAATCATCGGTTGGGATTTTAACGCTGATACCAATAGTTGGGACCCCAATAGCGACTTCGGTAACATTGCCGAAGACCCGCTCTTTATCGGCGGCTACCTGTTGAGCCAGGTTGCAGCCGGGCAATTGGTTGACAGCAACTGTGTCGATGCCGGCAGTGCCGACTCGAACGACCCGAATATCGGGCTGGATAATTACACTACCAGAACCGACAGTGTTGGCGACGCCAACACAGTGGATATGGGTTACCACTATCATCCGTTTGTGGTTCCTCAATATAAGCTGACCATCGACGATGTCAATCAGGTGGTCATCGACCCGAACATCGACCCCAACGACCCAAATGACGGCTGGTACTACCAATACACAACCGTTGCTCTTAAAGTAAGTCAACCGCCGGCTGGTTACGAGGTACTGTGGAATGGCACCGACGACGATACGATTGTCGATGTCAATAATACGGTAATGATGGACGGCGACAAGACCGTTATCGTTACGCTCGTAAGGAATTCATACGACCTGACAATCGAGGTGCTCGGCGGCAACGGCAGAGTCAGCGCTGAAATTGACGCAAATACTATTATCTGGGACCCCAACACACGCTCGGTCGAACGCGGTACAATCGTAGAGCTTACCGCTCATCCGGACGAAGGTTACCGGCTCAGGCAATGGAACGGAACCGACAACGATAATTCAACGGAATTAACTAATACCGTAACAATAAATGGCGACAGGGATGTTACGGTCGAGTTTGAGCAGCCGCAGACACTTACCGTTCCCGGTGACGCCGCCACAATTCAGGAGGCCATCGGGATAGCAAGGGAGAACGACGTAATCAAACTTCTAAGCGGCACCTACTATGGTGGAGGCCTTATTTTCGATAAGGAAATCACTATAACCAGCACCAATCCGGACGACCCCAATGTCGTTGCGGCGACAATCATCGATTGTAGCGGCTATGCGAACAGGGGCGTTTACTTTACAAGTGACGCTGGTACGGGTGCCGTTCTCAATGGCATCACAATTGTCCACGGCGGATGGGGCGGAGTTACCGCTGATGATGGTGATGAAGACCATCCTGATGGTTACGATGGTGGAGGCACTTCAGGCGGTGGTATATACTGCGCATCAGGTTCCAGCCCGACTATAAAGAACTGTGTTATCAGAGATTGCCATATGAGAGGCCATAATGGTGGCAACGGCGCTGCTGCTACTGAAAACTACAACGGTGGCCGTGGTGGCTGGGGCGGCTGGGCCAGAGGCGGCGGTGTCTATATCGCAGCCGATTCCAACACTACGCTTATAAACTGCACTATCAGAGACTGCACTGTTCACGGCGGCAATGGCGGCAACGGCGGCAACTACGCAGAAGGTGATGGATGGTATAGCCACGCTGGCTATGGTGGAAACTGGAGCAACGATGAATACGCCCCGTGGCAGAACTGGGGATACATCGGCGATTACAGGTTCTACAGCGGATACGGCGGAGGCGTATATTGCGATGCAAACAGCACGGCAACCTTCATTGCCTGCACCATTACAGAAAACAGCGCCCAGGGTGGTATGAGTGGTATCGGCGGCGAAAGGGAATTTTCACCGAGAGCGGAGCCGGTATTCAGTTATGAGATTCCCAGCTACGGCGGCGGTGTATATTGTGCAGCAAATTCAGCGGTCGAATTTATCGACTGCACCATAACAAACAACGTCTCGGCCAAGCCGGGTGTAGATGATGCAAACGAAGTGATTTATCACCTCGACCCATATCTCGGTCACGGCGGCGGCGTAGCTTTTGAACGGACCGCATCGGTGAAGTTCACAAACTGCCATTTCAGCGACAACGAATCCGCTCTGGGCGGAGGAATGTTCTGGGCTGAAGCGGCACCTGAAATTGTTGATTGTAATATCGTCAACAACACTGCATATCAGGGCGGCGGAATCTTCGGCTCTTACGGCACCGGAATAATCGAAAACTGCTTTATCAGCGGCAACTTTGCCGGCGCCGAACCAAATGATGTTGACGAAGTAGCCGGCGGAGGAGGCGGTATCTACAACAGTTCTATGGCGGCGGATATTTTCGACTGCAACATTACCGGTAACGAGGCCAGCGCATCCGGCGGTGGAATACTCATCACCGGTACTGATGTTGATTCGCCAACAGTTAGAAACTGTCTGCTCACATATAATGAGGCTGGTCGAGACGGCGGCGGTATCTCAATCAACTGGTTCGCCGAGCCGGTAATTTCGAACTGCACGCTTGTGGGCAACAGGGCAACAGGCAACTTCGGCGAACTCGGCAATACCGGATTCGGCGGAGGAATCTACAGCGCCTACGAAAGCAGCTCCGTTATCGTTGACAGCATCCTCTGGGACAACTTCGCCTATGCCTACAATGGCGGAGACCAGCTCGCCATTGGAACCGGCTTCGAGTACGACCCAAGACCATCGGTGATGGACGTTTCCTATAGCGACATTCAGGGCGCACAAACCAATGTCTTTGTTGATACCGGCTGTACGCTCAACTGGGGTGCCGGCAATATTTATGCCGACCCTTGCTTCGTAACAGGGCCGCTGGGCGATTACTATCTCAGTCAAACCGGCACCAACGACCCCAATCAAACCGATGATAGTCCCTGCGTTGATGTCGGCAGCGATACGGCAGGCAATGTAGGACTGCACTTATACACCACACGTACAGATGAGGTATTCGATACGAACATAGTCGATATGGGCTATCATTATCGACTTGCCCATCCGATAGAACAATGCAGTCTCAGCGACCTGTCCGGCGATGGTACCATTAACTTTGTTGACTTTGCAGTATTCTGCCTACACTGGCTGAGAGACGATTGCTCGACTGACAACGACTGGTGCGACAGCGCCGACCTTACGTTTGATTCTTATGTCAACTTTGACGACCTGGAATCGCTGTACGAATGCTGGTTCGCTGAAGATACCGAAGCTCCGCTTGCTAATCCGAGCAGGTGGGAAATAGAGCCATATTCAACGACAACAACGCCTCCTTACACGGTCAGTATGACAGCCAAGCCGGCCTTTGACGCCTGGGGCGGGGTTGTCGAATACTACTTCGAGTGCGTAACCGGCAACGGCAGCGACAGGGGCTGGGACCCCAACAGAACACACATCGACACCAATCTTAACCCCGATACCGTCTATGGCTACAGGGTAAAGGCACGTGATGAAAGAGGCAACGAAACGCTGTGGTCGGCAGCCGGCTATGCGATGACCGGTGTGCCGGGACCTGCTGGGCCGCCGGAGTGGGTTCTGCCATACACGGCTACGCCGAACTCAATTGAGATAGAAGTTACCACGTCCGACTCCAACGGAATAAAATACGTACAATACTATTTTGATGAGATTTCAGACAGTAACGGCGGCAGCGACAGCGGCTGGCAGGATGAACCAAATTATATCGACATCGGCCTTGACCCCAACACAACATATATTTACAGAGTTATGGCGCTTGACGAGAACGGCAACCAGACAGACTGGTCGGACGAATTAGAGACAACTACTCTCGAACAGGGCGAAGAGCCAAACGAGCCGAACGAGCCGAACGAGCCACCGGTCGATAACACGCCGCCGGAGCCAAACCCGAGTCAATGGCAGGTGCCGCCTACGAGAGATGCGAATAACTGGCACTATATGGAAGCGGTAACGGCCAGTGACGCTAACACTGGCGGTAACGACCCCGTGTGGTACTACTTCGAATGCGTCAGCGGTAACGGGGTTGACAGCGGCTGGCAGCTCAGTCCCATTTACAGATATTACCACTTTACCGACTGCGCCTATGTAGTTAGAACCATGGATAACGTAGGAAACGTTGGCGCAAGCTCAAGTTCAGATGGCACCTGGGACTGATGAACAAATGGCCTGTGAATTGATTTATTCGGCCCTGGGCTTTATGTCCGGGGCCTTTTATTTTTGTCGGAAAATGCTGAAAAACGTTAATTTCTGATTGAAAGTTCTTGATTTTTGTGTTCTCTTAATCATATTATAGTCGTAAGTTTTATGGGCGGTTAGCTCAGTTGGCCAGAGCGCCTGCTCGACACGCAGGAGGTCGTTGGTTCAAGTCCAATACCGCCCAGTAAAAAAGCTCGCTGAAAGCGAGCTTTTTTACTGGAGATGTGTTTTTGTCTCTAAAAGCGAGCATCCGTTTTTCATAGTTTCTTCGCTATTAACTCTACCCTTGGCGTATTTTAATTTGAAGCGCAACGCTTGGCTATTGTTATCAGCCCGCCAGAGGCGGGGCTAAATATAACCCACAGTGAAACTGGAAGCTAAATAAAACGACAAATCACGCACTGCCAGAAGGCGACGGGTGAACGAACGCCCCTGCCGCAAGCAGCAGGGCTAAACAATTTTGATAGTTATGTCCGTAAGTTTTCAATGCTTGCCACTTTTGATAAGTCGGGTTAGAATACAAAGGTGAAATCTGAGAGGTGTGAATTTTTTGGAGGTTAATAATGATTAAGATTCTAATTACAGATAAACTTGCACAGGAAGGTCTCGACCTGCTCAATTCAACGGACGGCGTTGAAGCCGTTGTTAAGACCGGTATAAGCGAAGACGAGCTGGCTGAAATTATCGGCCAATACGACGGCCTGATTATTCGAAGCGGAACGAAAGTTACCGCTAAAGTATTGGCTAATCACGGCAAACTAAAAGCAATCGCTCGTGCTGGTGTCGGCGTAGATAATATCGACATCCCGGAAGCCACCAGAAAAGGTATTCTCGTTATGAATACGCCCGGCGGTAATACCCTCAGTGCCGCAGAACATACGCTGGCTTTAATGCTTGCGATGAGCCGAAATGTTATTCCTGCCTGCAATAGTTTGAAATCCGGCCTATGGGACAGGAAAAAATATATGGGAAACCAACTCAACGGCAAAACGCTTGGCATTATAGGGCTGGGCAAAATCGGTATGGCCGTTGCAAAAATGGCAAATGGATTTAATATGAAAATCCTCGGCTACGACCCGTTCGCAGCGCCGGCTGAGGCGGAAAAACTCGGCGTCGAAATAACCGACAACCTCGAAAGAATTTTCAAAGAGGCCGATTATATCAGCGTTCATACTCCGAGAAATGAGCAAACGCTGAATATGATTGGCGCCGAGCAAATCAAAATGATGAAGCCGACTGTCCGATTAGTCAACTGCGCCCGTGGCGGAATTATTAACGAGGACGCAGTTTATAACGCACTTGCCGAAGGCGCAATAGCCGGCGCCGCTTTGGATGTCTTTCCACAAGAGCCGCCGGAGAATACACGGTTCACCGAATCCGAAAACTGTGTTGTTACGCCGCACTTAGGCGCCAGTACCGAGGAAGCTCAAATCGAGGTTGCTGTCGAAGCTGCTCAAATTCTTGTTGATGCCATCAAGGGCGGCCCTGTCAGGAACGCACTTAACGCTCCCTCGACCGCTGGAGCTATCCCGCTGATTGTAAGCCGGTACGCTGAACTTGCCCGGCGAATCGGCACACTGCTCAGTACAATAGCACCGGGCCATATTAAAGGTGTTGAGGTGCAGTATCGCGGCTCAATTGCCGAGATGGCTGTCGAGACAGTTACTCTTGGCTTTGCCATCGGCTTGCTGCAGAAGCATTTCGATATGCCGTTGAATATTGTCAATGTCGCCGTGCTGGCTAAAGAGCGCGGGATAAGCATCGACGAGACGAAAAACACCGAGCCAAAGGACGTGGCCGCAAGTTTCAGCGCAAGGGTTGTTACCGACAAAGTTACGCGCACTGTAATCGGCTCGGTATTTGGTGAATCTCTGCTGCGTATCATTGAAGTCGATGGTTTTAATATAGAAGTAACGCCGCAGGGGTCGGTGCTTGTTATCTTTAATGATGATAAGCCCGGCGTCATCGGCGCTGTCGGGACGGTTTGCGGCAGGCACAATATCAATATCTGTACAATGGGCGTAGGTCAGAAATCAGCGGAGCGAAAGGCCATCCTCGCCGTCAGTCTCGACAAAGAGCCAAGTACAAAAGCTGTCGATGAGCTTGGCAGACTTGATTTCGTGAACGAGATTTACGTCTGCAAACTGGACTGAAAAAAACAGTTTCAAAAGACATAATAGTATTAGAGAGTTCGATATGAAAAACTTGCCAATACCGAGACTTGATGAGAATAAAGAATTGCACGACCATATTCTTGGCTATTGCAGATTAAAAAAGGGGCAAAGCTGGAATGACCCTGAAGGTAAGCATAAAATAGGATGTCGTGATGCTGCCAATTTTTCCGATATAGAAAGGTTTATGGACGGACACAAAGCAGCGCTTGCCATTCACGACCCTCCTTATAATCTGATAGCTTTTAAGCAAGCAAATCCTGGCGACTTCATCCGTTGGTGTGGAAAATGGATAGATAATACCAATTTTGCATTGGCAGAAAACAGTTCTTTATATGTCTGGCTTGGCGCCGCACAAGCCGATGATTTTCAGCCACTTCCTGATTTTATGATTATGATGCGGTCTAAACCTTTTGAGTCTCGCAGCTTTATCACAATGAGAAATCAACGAGGATATGGTACGTCAAAGAACTGGATGGCCGTAAGGCAAGAGCTTTTATATTACATTAAAGGAAAGCCACTTTTCAATGTTGAAGCGGAATATACAGATATT
>QNBZ01000050.1 GCA_003644295.1 Planctomycetota bacterium | reverse complement strand
TTTGGAAGCTGCATCTTTGACAGCAATTTGCCGGCAAGCGTTTTTCATTTCCTCTCGCTTCTCGCAATCTTTCAACAACGGCTCTAATTCTTCCCACAGCCACCCAATTCGTTCTTTGGCGTCCGGCAAATCATCCACGATAATCCCAGCTCCCGCCTCAACTAATTTGCCAGCATTCAAATACTGATGCCTGTCCTTATGATACGGATAAGGCATACAGATACTCGGCACAGCCGCTGCTGCGTATTCAGCTACGCTGACGGCGCCGCTTCTGCCAATTACCAGAGCCGAAGCGGATAATAAATCAGCCATATCATCGAAGTATCGCAAAACCTTATAGCCGATTTTGGCGCCGGCATACTTTTCTTTGACCTTCTCGTAATTACCAATGCCCGTCAGATGAATGAGCTGCCAATCATCAGCAAAACCGGCTAATCTGTCCAGCAGCGAACATACCGCCTCGTTAATATTTTCCGAGCCGCTCGATGCGCCGGTTATAAGCAAAATGTTTTTATTTCTATCAAGACCTAATTGCTCTATCACTTTATCCGGCTGCGGATTTTCAAAGCCGTTCCGCAGTGGACAGCCGAGGACACTGACTTTCGCTTTGTGTTTAGCGAAGTATTCTTTTGTTTCCTCGAACTGTACAAATGTCTCTCTTGCCCAGCGTGCGGTGATTTTATTTGCCCGGCCTGGCACAATATCGACGTTCAAAAGCGCAATAGGCACATTGCTTTTGTGTGCCGCCAAGCACACCGGCGCTGCTACGAACCCGCCGACTCCGATAACTGCCGGATTTTTACTTTTGGCAATCGCTCGTTTTGCAATTTGGTAACTTTTTAAGAACGAACTGCAAAAGCTCATTATTTGCGATGGACGAATGGAAAAACTTTGAGCTGGCAGTTGCGTGTATTTGAAATTGGTTTTCGAGAGGATTTGCGAATCGATGCTGCGGGTACTGACGAAGAAGTATATTTGAGTATCTGGTTGAAGTTTGATTATCTGTTCAGCTATGGCGACAGCGGGATAGATATGCCCCCCTGTTCCGCCGCCGGCGAAGAAAAAACTTTTGCAGCCCATTATGCTTCTGTCTCCAACGGTTGTCTGCTGGATTGTTTTGCTATATTTAGCAGTACGCCGACTGCTGCGGCTGATAGCAGCATACTCGTTCCGCCGGCACTTACAAACGGCAGCGGTATGCCTTTGGTCGGCAGTACAACCGTTACTACGCCGATATTGACAGCCGCCTGGATAGCGATTGTCAGAACAATTCCGGCTGTCAAAAGCTGGCCGAACCGGTCTCGGCAGCGGCAAACCAGCAAAATTCCCAGCCAGACAAATACAATAAATAATCCGATGACCGTCGCCGTTCCAACGAAGCCGAGTTCTTCGCCAATGATAGCGAAAATAAAATCTGTCGTGTCTTCCGGTAAATGGCCGTATTTGCAAATTCCTCTGCCGAGACCTTTGCCGAACAGTCCGCCGGAGCCGAGGGCAATCAGCGACTGATTCGCCTGATAAGCAGCCGAACCTGCCCACTTCTGAGGATTGAGAAACGCCGCAATCCGTTGCACTCGGCTCGGTGAGCGAATCACGGCCGTAAGAAAAGCAACCGCAACAAATGGCAATGGGGTTAAAATGTGCCACCATTTTACGCCGGCAATTATGAACATCACAAACGCCACAAATGCCACAAACGCCGCCGTGCCGAAGTCCTCGACAATTATCAGTCCCACTATCATAGCTACGACCAGACAGAGCGGGACAAATCGCTTCCAGTACAACTTCATACTATCACTGAACCTGTCGCAAAAGCCAGCCAGAAAAAGAACAAGCGACCATTTTGCCAACTCGGACGGCTGAAAGCTGACCGCTATCTGACCAACGGGTATCCGCAGCCATCGGCGGGCACGGTTTATCTCGGCGCCGAACTGCGGGAATAAAACGAGTATGAGTAGCGTTATACTAATAACTAATAAGTAGCCGGCTGGTGATTTCAGCCAGCCGATAGTTAAGCTTAAACGGCGATAATCAATGTATGAAACGGCATACATAATTACAACTGCCAGTGGGAAAAACAGGATTCGACGTAAGCCCGGGAAGTTGTAGAAACGATGTAAGTCAGGTTCCTGGCCGACATTGGCAGCAGCGGAGAAGACAAAGACCGTGCCAACAGCCATCAAAAGAATGACGACCATCGCAATATAACCTGCGAGCGGATTGTCATTTGTCGTCGTAATCACTTGAACTCGATAGAATTAGCACTGCTTACAAGTGTATTTTCGGCTTGTTCAGGGTGATTTCAGTAAAAATTAGTGAAAACGATAAAAATTGGCAGAGACACAAAGGGGCAAAGAAAAAGGTAAATATCGCCTTGCGGCTTGCCGATAATGATATTTGGAACTAATTATTTAATTGGACGGTTATTATGCTGAAGACAAAAATGAACAAAACCTTATTGGTCGTTACGGCAGGGCTGGCTGCCCTCATAATCGTGGTTTGGTCTTCCACATCAATTCAGGGCGTCGATTACGAGGTCAAGCCGGAAATTACCATACCGGAATATAGAACTGATGCTGCACGTGCTATAGACGCCTATGAACGCATAATGAATCGGTATATGGATGTAACCGAAAGAAATCTGGACAGAATCGGCGCCGATGTTCGAGGCATTGTCAGGAAATTAGATTCCGTTGACAATAAACTGACGGAGCTTTCGGTAAGAATGACAAGAATCGAAAAGGCCCTGGGTATCGAACAACCCAAAAGACCGGTTAAAGAAGTCCCCAAGCCGGAGGCGCGCGACCGTGCCGACAATTCCGGTTAAACGCTGTTGTTGATTAGCCGTAAGTTTTGCCGGTCTGGTCCACATAAACAGGACCCTTCGCTTGCCTTATTACCTTGGTTGCCTTCGGCACCTCGTCCAGTTTAGGAATTTTGAACAATCTGTGGCACTTCGGACATTTTATCCTTCGGTCAGCGGCCCAGGCATCGAGCAGCCATCTGTTGCCGCATCCCGGACATTTGGCGATAATCTGCATCAGTGTACCTCATTACATTACGCCGGAAGTCGAACGGCAAAATTCGACACAAACACAAACTATTTTAGCTGTAGGAGCGTGGGGTATCCATCACAAAGTTTTTTCTTTCTGTCCTATAATATCATTTTATCGCAATCGCTAATACTTTAAGCAGAAAAATATCATATAGTTGGCATTGGCCGATATGATTTTCCTTGATTTAACCGTTCAAATCTGCTAATATAACCTTTGTTGGAGGCGGTTAAGTGATAAGAAAAGTTCCAAGCAAAGTCATTAGGACAAGTCCTTTCATTGAGCGCAGAATCCATATCGCAACTCGCTCAAATAATAAGCGTCGCAGAGTTGAGGATGTCCCCGCTGCGAATGTTCGAGATAGACGGTTTGCCAATTCAGCTATTTATAAAATTTCATCGTGTAAAGCGCCGGTATTCAAGAGCGATGTTCTGGCCGGCCAGTTCTTTGATTGTTACGCTTAAATCAATGTATGGCAAATTAAAATCATACCAAGTCTTTTAAGTATCCTCTTAGGTAATAGCAACATTGGGATAAAATTACTGCGCTGAGCATTATGGTCACGAAAGCGTCAATCGAAACTTCATTTATCACGACGGCCAGAGCTGTGCCAGCAGCGGGCGGGTGTTCGACATCTAAAGCTACCATAACAAAGACAGCAACTCCAACTGCGAGGGAATACTCAAGAAAGTAAGGCAGAGTAGTAAAGTAGAATATCGTTCCGGCAGCCAAACCCACCAGATGGCCGCCAACAACATTTTTTCTTTGTGCTGAAGTCGTCTTCGGCATTGCGAATACGATAAAGGTGGTTGCGCCCATTGCGCTGATTACAACCATTTTATCCTTGCCCAATACCAGAACGATGAGGAGCAGGGTGGTGATGGCCAATAAGCTTTGCAGGATGTAATACTTCCAAAGCTCTTTGAATTTGCCCTTTATTGTGATTTCCGGTTCCATATTTGACTGATTTGATTCCTGACTGCCGTCAGGCAAGTTTCAAATATGTTATCCGTATAAAAAAACGGTGAGATACGAATAACTGAATGGTATACTCAGCCATACGTATTCCTCACCGAGTTTATAAAATCCGTTTAGGATATAGTGCCAACCTTCCGTGGTCGGCATTACCATGCGAGCTAACTTTCCTTTTTAAGCTTTTATACGCCGAATTTTACAATATTTTCTGCGGCCGCCCGGATGTTTTCGAAGCTTTCAAGTTGGCCGGATAACAGAAGCTCCTGTGCTCGCTGGGCCGTTTTGGCGTCCGCTTCAGGGATATTCTTTGCCTTTTCAAGCAAAGAGGCGTAATTGCTTTGTAAAGAGGCGTCTGCCTTATTATTTGGAACTGCCTTCGCAGGTTCTGATTGTCTGGGCAATGATTTTTCCCAAAAATCCGGTATTTGATTGGTATCTATTTTTTCCATTATTGTATTAGTTTTCTTTCAATACTCTTATATCTACAATCTTTTTCGCACATTTTTGTAAAAACTTTAAGACTTTTTACAAAATTTCCATTTTTTTCTAAAGTCAGCACAGGTTTTGGACGAAAACAGTCCGTTTCTGACCTTCTTTTTTGGCTATAATGTCTGAGCCACTTCGAAAGCCACGAACTTTATAAACTTGAGCGAACTGACAGTTACCAGTTTTTTGCTCAAATCCGACGAACTCGAACGCGTTTGACTTCTGAGATATTTTTTTATTCGATTTTCGGTTGTTTTATCGGAACTGTCCCAGATTTGCTCGACAGCCCATATCAATTGGCCATCCTTCAGGTCGAGAAGCTTCAGGCGAAGACCAATAGTCAATTGAGGATAAGGCCGATATTCGGTAATAGCGCCGGTCAATACCGCATCACACTTTAATGCCTTGTGTATTGAGGATAATTGTTCAAGATTGTATGTTGAATTTGGCGCCAACTGTAGGCTGTGCCAGGCAGGGTCATCGCGGTGAACAACCGTTAAACCGAAGAGCTGTCTTTTTTGCAATGCCCGGTAAAGCGCTTCGGTTACATCGGCGGAAACTTCAGGATGGCTCGAAGCGTTATCTAAATCGACTAAAGCCACTCTTGCTATAGTTGACAGTTTCTTATGCGGATTTAGATAGTAATAATCTGCGGGTGCAGCGGTTCCCAAAAACTCACAGCCCGCTGAAAGAACCGGCAACAACATCGCCACCAATTTTAAGGAACAGGCACAAAGGGACAAAGGCACAGAGGCACAAAGTCCGCCTTGGCGGGTAAAATTACTTTGCCCCTTTGCTACTTTGTGCCTTTGCCATTTCTTTTTGATATTTGATATTTGATATTTGATTTCTGCTAAGCTATTCATTTGGCTCACCTGTAATTGGAGTTTCTTCCTGTCGAGAGCGGCTGGACTCGTCCGTTGTTTGTGCAGTTGATTTTGTGGACTCGACCTGAGCCGATTCGGTCTTGACCTCTCCGCCGAGGGCTTTGAGTATCTTGAGCAGTGCTTTCAGTTGGGCCTTGTCGGCGTTGCGCATTTCATCCCGAAAACCAAGTATATCGGTTTTCCAATTGTTCAGTTCAACACGCATTTCAATCAAAATGTCATTTGCTTCATTCAGTTCCTTTTGCGTCTGCTTTAAGTGGCTCCGGCAGTGGGTGAGTTGCTCTTTGATGCTGCTGTTCTCGGTGATAAGATTCTGGTTTTTTTGCCGCAGCACAGCGGCTTCCTTTGATAGTTCAGCGTATTTTTCCGACAACTCTATCGCGGATTCTACGGCGGTCGGGCCTTTTTGCGTGTTTCCCTGGAATCTTTTTGCGACAGAGAGGTTTTCCTTCCCTTTAGCAGTGCCGAGCTGTGGTGTAATCTGCTGACTGTCCAAGCAGCCAGATAACAGAAATGTTAATACTGCTGCGAACGTGAAAAGTATGTTTTTTTTGTCAGTTTGCATTGTCATTTTCTCCATTTATTTTTGTTTGGCCGGCTTCGGAGACGTCTGATTGGCTATCGGCGTATTCACATCTTATATACGTTTTTGTGCCGCAAGAGCAGGTTACTTCTATAGTAGTAAATTCCGGATGGCTCTCCACAATATGTGCCTGCGGTGCGGTAAGGGCCGTATTCTTCTCTTTGGCCGGACTTGGACCGACCCGGCCAATGTCGAGATGGAACTGCCCATCAAGTTTAATATCATCGCTTTTGAGGATGCGTCCTGTCGCTTTTTGCATTTTTCAGCCCTTCACTGTTTTTCACGATATAAGTGAGCAGGTTATGCACAGTAGTCGATAGAATGTCGGCCTGCTCCGTTTTCAACAATTTTGTCGTTAAGCTCTTTTTCACTTAAGCCGTTTAGCTCTTCTTTGCGTTCTTGTTCATTCTGCTCGTGCGGATTCCGCCTGTGTTTTCTTTCTTTTCGGCGTCTTGCAGGCGTTAAACCTTTGACGTTTTGCAGACTTTCCACCGGTTTTATCGTATTGTAATTATTATCAACCATCTTTCCACCGCTTCAATTTTACAGACAGGTTAAACAGTGCGCTTGCGTGTAGCTGGCTGACACGTGGCTCGGTGATATTGAAAATCTCGGCTATTTGTTTCATTGTCAACTGCTGCTGATAATAAAGCAAAATAATCTGTCGTTGCCTTTCGTTTAACTGCTGGATGGCCTCGGTTAGTTTTTCCACAAGCTCATCCTGTTCGAGTTGCTGTCCAGAGGTGGCGGTGTTGACGGCAGCCAAAGAAGAAATCAGAGATGGACAATCTTCGCTGGAGTTATCAATCGAGACAAAATGTTTTGCCCTGGCATTTTTGAATGTTTCATAAAGTTGAGCAACGGTTATTTCGAGTTTTTCAGCTAACTCTTCATCAGTCGGTGCCGAACCGGTCTGTTCAGTAAGCTCCATACTGACTTGCAGTGTCCTGTGGATTTGTTTATCCACGTTTGCAGGCACAAAGGACCAGCCCCTAAGTTCATCGAGAATAGCTCCTTTGATTCTGATATAGGCGTAGGTTTTGAACTCTGCCTGGTGAGAAGGGTCGTAGTCGCGTGCAGCTTTGACCAGCCCGACTGCCCCTGCGGATACCAAATCATCATAAGATAATGGTGGGGCGAGGTATGTTACCACTCGCTGAACTATTTTATGAACCATAGGCAAAAGCTCAGTTATCTGCTCGTTTTCGATTACGCCGACGGCAGACTCTCTTTGACGTGAATATGCGCTTCTGGCGGCGGTCTTCAGATGCTTTTGTTCATCCTCATCAAGTTTGTTTCCAGGGATATTTTTAGTTTTCGCTGGCACCGGCCTTTTCCTTTTGTTGATTCATTTGGCTGTTTGTCATTGCGTTTATCAAAATAGCGTTTATCACTTTGACGGCACAAGTCACTATTACATACATACATACCGCTGCTGCCAGCGACCTTTTACAACAGGTGAACGGTGAAAGGCCACTGACCAATCCGATTAAGCTTGAGCCAAAAAAGCATATTACGGCGATGCTTACTGCGATTGACCGAACGTTTAACAGCATAATTACCTCGCATCTTGTATGTCATATATTGTTTCAGGAAAAGTATCAACTTGAAGCTCCGACAAGTTCCAGTTCATTTGTTGCTGCTGACTCAGCCTGATGAGCGGATATGGTTTCTATCGGTTCTATTTCAGTTCCAAGCACAATTTCGTCATAAGCTATGACCGGCAACGGTGGTACTGTTCTTGATAGCATCGC
>QNBZ01000049.1 GCA_003644295.1 Planctomycetota bacterium | reverse complement strand
GCAGTTGTATTAGCTGGGATGGTTACTTTTAAGTCAAAAACACCTTTATCAACTTTCCAATTTGTAACTATTCGGCCGTGTATAGAGTTGTAAGAAGTTTTTGCCCATGTCAAGTTGCCACCAACCTGGGGCTTTATAATTATTTCTTTATAGCCAACATCACCGGCTTTAATCCCGCCGATATTTTCAAACATCCATTGTCCAACCGCTCCGAATGAATAATGTGCGAACGAATTCATCACGGGATCCTGAAATCCCTTTTCCGGCGTCCATCCATCCCATCGCTCCCAGATGCTTGTAGCGCCGTGTTTGATACAAAATAGCCATGAGGGAAATGTGTCGTTATGGAAGAGCCGATACGCCACATCGTTTCGTCCTATCTTGGCGAGAACAATCATCAGGTCCTTCGTGCCGACGAACCCTGTTGATAAATGCCAATTCCGCTCTTTAAGTTTTTCGATAAGATGTTGGGCAGCTTTCGAGCGAAACGGCTCGTCAAGTAAGTCGTACGCCAATGCCAATACATAGGCCGTTTGGCTGTCGCCTTTGATTTTCCCGTCTTGATTCACATACGCTTTATTAAAAGAAGCTCTGATTTTTTCAAACAACTCATTATATTCCTTTGCGTCATCCGTTTTGCCCAATATGGCAGCGGCCTGAGCCGTCAGCTTTGTGCTGTACGCAAAATAAGCCATATAGATTACACCTGTAGGCGTATCATCTTTGATATTCAACCAGTCCCCAAAGCAATGATACTTCTGAGGCGGCAACATTTCATCCGTGCTTCGTTTCCTGCAAAAGTCAATAAAACGTTTCATTGATGGGTAGGACCGTTCGAGAATACGCCTGTCGCCGTAAACAGAATATATTGTCCATGGACATATAACTCCGGCATCAGCCCAGGCGGGGCCGCCGTCATCTCCCACTACTTTTAGCGGCGCCACCATCGGAAACTGTCCGTCGCTTCGCTGGGCATCTCGCAAATCTACGAGCCATTTTGTAAAGAACGACTGGACATCGGCATTCATACAAGCGGTGCGTATATAAACCTGCGCATCGCCGGTCCAGCCAAGCCGTTCATCACGTTGAGGACAATCCGTCGGGATATCAATAAAATTGGCTCGCTGGGTCTGACAGATATTTTTATAAAGCTGATTAACCAAACTGTCATTACATTGAAATGAACCTGCAACCGGTGTTGCAGAAGTCAACTCAATTCCGGTGATTGCGTCATAATCGGGTTTTCCCGGATAGCCGGTTATTTCCACGTATTGAAAACCATGATATGTGAATTGAGGGGTCCATAACTCAACTCCGCCTCCCTTGCATATGTAGCAGTCGGTAGCACGTGCATGACGGAGATTTGCTGTATAGATTGTACCATCCGGATTCAATCGTTCGGCGTAGCGCAATGTAATTTTATCTCCAGCTTTGCTCTTAACTTTCAGTCGTACTACGCCTGCGAAATTCGTTCCCATATCATATACAAATACGCCTTTCCGCGGCTCGGTGATGCCGACAGGCCTTATTTCACGGAATTTCTTTACGGTTACACCAGGATAGGCCTGAAGTTTAGCTTCTATGCTGCTGACATTCACATCGGCCCAGTCAACTGTATTTATCTCCGCTTTAGACCAGTTGGGAACCTCTTTGCGTGCATCATACATCTGCCCCATAAGAATGTCGGCCTCGAGAATGGGACCTGTCGAAGCTTTCCATGAAGAATCCGTTGCGATTATTTCAGAGCTGCCGTCGCTGTACTCCACATATAACTGGCCGAGAAAACGTATATCGCGCCCATAGTGGTCCCGTTGGTGATAGTAACCAATATAGCCGGCATACCATCCATCAGCAATAATGGCTCCAATTACGTTCTCACCCTTTTTCAGCATATCAGTTACATCGTAGGTATTGTAATAGACACGTTTGTTATAATCAGTCCAGCCGGGGGTAAAATAATCATCTCCGACAGGTTTTCCGTTTAGGTAAAGTTGATACCAGCCAAGTGCGGAACTGTAAACCGTTGCATGTTTAATTGATTTGTGTAAAGAAAATTGTTTTCGGAGATATGCCGGCGCCGGCAGAGTAAGATTTCTGCCAGCAGTCTTACCAGATTTGCCATCTTCGGTTGAGTTTTCTTTCGGCTGTTCGCCTGTTGGAATTACTCTGACCGGCCGGTTATCGTATCCAATCCACTGAGCTTTCCAGTCTTCCGGCTGCAAAAGTCCCATCGACCACATTGCCTGTTTGGACCATGTGGATGCTTTATTATTTTTGCCCCACACTTTGACTTTCCAGTAACATCTCATTCCAGACTTGAGCGGTTGGCCGTGATACACAATACAAGTAGTATCATCGCTGGAAACTTTCTGTGTATCCCAGATGTCGGCTTGATTAGCATCTAACTTTTTCTGACTTGACGCTACAAGAATGCGATATGCTGTTTGTTTCTGGACGCGTTGCGAAGATGTTACAATCCAACTAAGTCGCGGTTTTGTTTCATCAATTCCTAACGGATTTATTCTGTATTCACAACGAAGACGTTTGGCTTCTAATACTTTTGAAGAAATCCTGCTGCCCATAGCATCCCCCGAAAAAAGTGTTGATAAGAACACAACGAAAATTATCATATAAAAGCTTTTTCTACACAAAATAAATTCCTCTCTGGTTTGTTGGGATAATTTGGCAAAGCGATTTACCAGTTACCCTATGAATTAGAGTTATTCTTCCACATATACATCGGTGCTGTGATGAACCAGACAATCGTCGCGGTGAGCATTATCCATTTTATTTGTGGTAAATTACCAAAGCCGGCCAGGAAGCACAGCGAAGGAGTAATCAAAGCCAGTAGCGACAACAATGAAACAAGTTTTGCGGTTTTCTGAAGCATTGTGCGAACTCCTTATTTACCGATAACAGGACGGATTTTTCTCTGATAGACCATACTAAGCAGAACATATAGAAGGGCTGCTACAAACCAGCCCGGAAGACTGACAAAGTATATTTGTACACGACCGGTCTGAACCAGCCAGCCGCATACTCCAAGCGTAATAAACCAAGTAAGCCCCGCTGCCCAGTTAAACGCCTTTCCACTGATTTCGGCATAATTGCTTTGCAAGCCGAATTTTTTGACCAGCCAAAAATCTACAAAGACAATCGCACCCATCGGCATAAGGAGCAATCCGTACAGGGCTACAAACTCAAGTAGTTTCATAGCGAATGCTGGGAACATACCAGCAACAGTTGCGATACCGCCGGTAATCAGTGTTACTGTGAAGCGGG
Organism: Planctomycetota bacterium; assembly: GCA_003644295.1. Taxonomy (GTDB): domain Bacteria; phylum Planctomycetota; class Phycisphaerae; order Sedimentisphaerales; family Anaerobacaceae; genus B140-G9. Next base: position 4,466 of record QNBZ01000049.1, on the reverse strand, counting down.
ACGTTTTTGGCACAATCGCCTGAAAGGCAAGGCCGGCTCGATATATCGTAGGATTGGCAGTAGTCCATCCTGCGATAATAACACAAAGCAGACCGGCAATGCCAGCGGCCTTATACGCCAACGGGCCGGGAAGTACATCTGTGTTCTCGGGGTTAAGATGCAACTGATATGCGTAAAGAATAGAAGCGCTCAGCCAGGCCATAAAATGGCCGACATACATCCCTGCTCCTGAAGCGACAGCGTACCAGCTTTTCCTTGCAAATCGGAATACAGACAAATCACTCATCCCGATGTGCATAGCCATGTTGCAGAACCAGGCAAAGAATGTTACATGCCAGAACGTAAATTTAACCTTTCCCTCCAGCGGCTGGCCACCTTTCCATATTTGAGTTTCCGCCAACTGCCATACATCGGAAAGAGAATGAATTTCCGTGCATGTTTCAGTAATAAACTGACCAAGTCCAATCAGGCCAAATGCAAGAAAAACCAACACCATCCAAGGTGCGGCGATATTGGCAAATTTCGCAACCGTCTGGTATCCATACGCAGCTACAATGGAAATCAAGGCCCCGATAACAAGTACCGCGAGCACCCAACTAGCACTATTAGGGTACAAATCACTTAATCCGGGCATTGGAAACTTAAACCACACACCCGCAGCCGTTGCCGAAACGGTAATCATAGCACCGGCCAGGAAACAAAACATCACTCCGTTAGCCAAGTTATACAATGTTACCAGTTTTCGACCGCATATCTTTTCAAGCTGATAATACAAAGTCAAACGAGCACGGGTGGCAATCGGTGCGCACAAAACCATCCAGCTCAAAACAGCCAGGGCATTGCCGACAATCAGTCCTGCAACGAGGTCAAATGCGCCAACACCGGCTGCTACGAAAAGCGGGCCAATCATCAATTCCGTTCCCGCACAATGTTCGCCGGCATACATCCCGACAAAACTCTTAAACCAGAGTAAGGAACTTTGTGGAACTGGCTCACGCTCAAATTCACTGCCCTTGTCTGACTTTTGCTGACTAAATTCTTCCGTGCTCACTGGACTTCCTTTCAATACGGTCCGAACTATTCATACTGCAAATTCGCTGTTACCCTGATATCACGCGAAGAGGACCCAATCAACAATTTGAATGCGCCGCTTTCAGCAACCCATGCCTTTTTTGTCGGGTCATAAAACGAGAGCATACGCTTATCGATTGGCATACTGACTGTTATCTTATCGCCCGGCTTAAGGAATACTTTCCTGAAACCCTTCAATTCCTTTTCAGGACGCATCAACGAGCTTTCCTCATCCGCAATATACATCTGGACAACCTCAGCGCCGGCCATATCGCCGGTATTTTTCACATCAACCTGCACTTCATACAACACACCATCTTCATTACTCTTACGCACTCTGACATTAGTATATTCAAATTTTGTATATGAGAGACCGTGACCAAACGCAAACAATGGTTCAACATTTTTAGTGTCGAACCAGCGATACCCAACCAATATTCCTTCTTTGTAATCGCAGTACTCAACTTTGTAATCATCAAGTTTGTGAGCAGGAATATCTTCCAGTTTTTTGGGGAATGTCATCGGCAGTTTTCCAGAAGGATTCACATCGCCAAAGAGTATATTTGCCACAGCGTTCCCGCTTTCCATACCCAGATACCACATCTGCAATACAGCCGGCACATCGTTCACCCAAGGCATCTCCAGAGCGCCTCCACTGGTCAGTAAGGCAACAGTTTTAGGATTTGCCTTTGTTAGTGCCTCGATAAGCTCATCCTGGTTATGTCCGAGTTTGATATCCGCTTTATCCCGGCCTTCATCATCGTAGTAATGGTTATGTCCGACAAATACAAACACCACATCAGCATCTTTTGCCACGGCTACCGCCTCGGCAATCATATTGTTATTAACAGTCTCTTTTATGTTGTCGGACACGCACCCGCGCCAGCCGAGTTTCACATCAGCCCCCACTCCTGAATCATAATACTCAATTACGATGTTGTATTCTTTGCCCTTTTCAAGTTCGATTTTTCTGGTCTTTGCAAGCGGCCCATGGTCCCACCAGTTATCGATAAGCATTTCACCATCAATAAACATTCTGGAACCATCATCACTGAGCAGCCCAAACTCATACTCGCCTGAAGCAGGGGCAACGACCGTGCCTGTCCAGCGAACAGAGAAGTTATCTTCAGGCATATTGTCGGCAGGTGCACCGAGCCATTTGAAATTAATGTTGCTGTCATATCGTACAAAGGTTGGCTTGCCACTTAAATCTAAACTTGCGAAATACTCACCTCTCCATCCCTTAGCACCGGAAACAGGGTCAAAACTTGAAAGATACTTTTCTGGTATCATATCAAAATCAAATGCATTTCGATAACTGATATATCCCTGAGCAAATGTAACACTTGCAGTTCTGCCCACTCGTCTCTTGATGCCTTCAAGGGGTGTAATCTCATACAAATAATTTTTTACGCTGGAAGAACCGCCCTTGTCGGACTGAATCATATTAGCGTTTTCGCCGATAACAGCTATCTTCTTAACCTTATTGATATCAATCGGCAACACGCCATTATTCTTGAGCAGTACAACCGCCTCTTCTGCAACCTTACGAGCTGCAATCTGATGTGCTCTGGTATTTCTACTGCCTGGCACCGGCTTATCCGCCCCTACCAGCTTAGTTCGAAACATCAGTCGAAGCACACGCCGAACTTTATCATCAACCACAGAAAGCGGAACCTGACCTTGCTGTACCGCTTTCTTGAGAGGCGCGGCAAAGAAATATTGGTCGTAAGGTTTGTTTGTTCCCATTTCCAGATCCAGCCCATTTATCGCTGAATCTACTGTGCTGTGTACAGCGCACCAATCACTAATATAAACACCATCAAAACCCCACTGCCCTTTAAGAATATCTCTGGCAAGATGCTTGTTCTCACAGGACCACTTTCCGCGAACTTTATTATAGCTGCCCATAACGCACCAAACTTTTCCTTCTTTTACAGCCATTTCAAAAGCAGGCAGATAAATTTCCCTGAGTGTCCTTTCATCAGGTCGGGCATCAACAAAACAACGGTTCTTTTCCTGATTGTTAAGAGCGTAGTGTTTTGCACATGCTGCTACATCGTTTTGCTGAACACCTTTGATATACTCGACAGCAATTTTGCCAGCCAGATATGGGTCTTCACTGTAATACTCGAAGTTTCTGCCGCACAACGGCGTTTTCATCATATTAACACCAGGCCCAAGCAGAACTTGTTTGTTACAATTTCTCGCTTCTGCTCCAATTACGTTTCCCATCAGTCGAGCCATTTCGATATTCCACGTAGCTGCCAAAGCAACTCCTACCGGCATAGCAGTAACATAATAATCGTCTCGGTTTTCAGATGCATCCTGACGAATGCCGTGCGGCCCGTCGCTCAGAGTCAGTTCCGGAATTCCAAGACGTTTCACAGCACCAACGCTGAATGTTGAGTTTCCGTGGAGAACAGTAATCTTTTCATCCAATGTCATCCTGCTCAAAATCTCTTCTACCTGCCTCTCAACACTTGGCGAAGAAATAGACATACCTTTGGGCTGCTCCGCACTACGGCTTGCAACGCTTAAAAAGCTGACAAACAATAATGTAAACCATAAAGATTTTGCTTTCACTTTAGGCATCCGCCTTTCTAACAAGTATTTGCTTGCGGCGATTTTATCTCTCTGTCTTGCCGGCAAAAACCCCGCTTGTTTTCGTAACAAACGTAACTTTTCACAATATACATAAAATTCAACACAAAGCAACTGTGCAATTTAAGCATATCGATTTCAGGCCGTAACAAACATTATACACATACACTTTGACGCAGGCATTGTTATCGCCTAATTGCCAATTATTATCAACCCTGCAAAATATGACATTTATTGGATTATTGTAACATCGAGACGGTTAACTCAAGGCGCATTTTAATTTGAAGCGCAACGCTTGGCTGTTTTTATCAGCCCGCCAGAGGCAGGTCTTTGGCATAGACGGACTTCCACTTCGCCCCAGTGCCCTCTTGTGAAAAACGTGGGCTTCGGTCGGAATGACGCCGTTCACGACAGAAGGCGGCGGGTGAACTCCGTGTTAATCAGCGTTTATCCGTGTCGAAAAAGTTTTTAGTCGTTGGTCATTAGTGAATAATACAAACCCGCCGTGAAACGGTGGGCTGTAGGAGGACCCCGCCAAAGTGTCGGCGGGGCTAAACGAACCTGCGGTGAAACCGCAGGTTCAATTTGAAAAAAATGGGGTATCGTGAGATTTACTTTCCGGCAGCATTTTGTTACAATGATTAGTTTGGATTACTGCTGAATTTTTACAAAAGCAGTGCTTGTAGCAATAACGGGGCAATATGGCTAAACGAGCGGAAAAAGCGATTCGGATTACTGGAGCAGCCGAGCATAATCTTAAAAATATCTCGCTTGAAATTCCGCGCGATAAG
>QNBZ01000048.1 GCA_003644295.1 Planctomycetota bacterium | reverse complement strand
TCATTCCCGCGAAAGCGGGAATCCATAGGTTTATATATGTACTGGATGCCTGCTTTCGCAGGCATGACACAATAATTGATTGTCTGTCAAAAAGCGCATTTACTTAGTCCAATTGGTATTATATCGTCATACACAAGGAGTGTACCTTGAGTGAATTATCCCACGGAAATCCCTTTTGAAAACCCCGAAGTTTGGGTTTTCGGCAATTTATATGCATTGGCCTGCTTCGCTTCAGTTTACAATTGACGATTTACGATATACGAATTAGGATAGATGACATCGCCGTTCCTCTACGGCGGATAAATACCGGCGACGGCTAAACGAACCACAAACATAAAGTTGGGGGCTAAACGAAAAGGAATTTTGAATAATGAACGTACTTTTAATCGGCGGCGGCGGACGGGAACACGCAATCGCTTGGAAACTGGCTCAATCGAAAAACTTGCACAAACTCTATACCGCTCCAGGCAATCCCGGCACGGCGATGTGTGGAGAAAACATCCCTATCGGCGTCAATGATACTGACCAACTGGTAGATTTCGCAAAGCAAAATAAAGTCGAGCTTGTGGTAGTCGGCCCGGAGGCCCCGTTGGCGGCGGGAGTGGTTGATGCCTTCGAAGCAGCCGGTATAAAGGCCTTTGGCCCAAGTGCCGGAGCCGCCCAGCTCGAAGCTGACAAGGCATTTGCAAAGCAACTGATGCGCTCGGTAGCCATCTCTACCGCAGAAGGCCAGGTCTTCGATAGATTCCAGGATGCAAAAGCATATATTGCCAGCAGGGACAAGCCGGTAGTGATAAAGGCAGCGGGGCTGGCAGCTGGTAAAGGCGTCTTCGTCTGCGACGACCCTGCCGACGGCATTTTAGCGGCTGAAAAAATAATGCAGGACAAACTGTTCGGCTCGGCTGGCGACAAAATCATCGTCGAAGACAAACTGCTCGGCGAAGAGGCCTCGATACTGGCCTTCGTGGATGGTCGAAATATCTATTGTTTAGAATCATCGCAGGACCACAAGCCCATCGGCGACGGCGATACCGGCCCAAACACCGGCGGAATGGGCGCATACAGCCCGGCGCCGGTGGTAACGGACAAGTTGATGAAACAGATTGTGCGGGAAATCCTCGTGCCGGTGGTTGATGGTATGAACCGTAACGACACGCCGTACAAGGGCGTACTGTACGCCGGCCTTATGATTACCGCTGGCGGTCCGAGAGTACTTGAATTCAACGTCCGCTTCGGCGACCCGGAAACGCAGCCGATTTTAATGCGGCTCAAAAGCGACCTGCTTGAAGTTTGCCTGGCAGTTTGTAACGGTACTCTCGATACGATTACTCTCGAATGGGACCGCAGGCCGGCGGTTTGCGTCGTAATGGCTTCAGACGGATATCCGGGTGATTATGAAAAGGGAAAGAAAATAACGGGACTTGACGAAGCGGGGAAACTCAAAGATGTTGTCGTCTTCCACGCAGGCACTGCAAAGCGGAACGGCGATACCGTTACCAACGGCGGCAGAGTCCTCAGCGTAACCGCCCTGGGACAAACCATCGCAGAGGCAAAGGCAAGGGCATATACCGCAGTCGATAAAATAAAATTTGATGGCGCTTACTGCCGCAGAGATATTGCAGACAAAGCGATAGGGAATAGGGTATAGGGAATAGGGAATAGGGTATAGGGTATAGGGTATTGTGCCGGCGACGGCTAAACAAACCCCAATGAATCGTGATAAATTCGTAAAATAGAAGAAATCATTTTGCTAACCGTGTGATTTTCTCTTATGTACTGCTGCGCATTTCCGGCGAGTTGTCTGGCCGAGTCAGGCGTGTCAAATAATCGCTGCAAACAGTTATATATGCTGAGCTCATCGTCCGGGTCGAACACGGTGCATGTTTGTCCGTCAACAATCAAATCGTCAACTCCGCCTTTACAACCGGCGACAACCGTACCGACACTCATCGCCTCCAACAGCAAAGGGTTAAAGGAGTTACTCGGCCGGGGCTGAATGAAGATGTCGCCTGCTGCGAGTATGCTGCGTCTCGGCTGAAGTTCCGGAACAACGACAGCCATTTGCGAAAGGCCGAATGCAGCAAGCAATTTGTGCAGTTGTCCCTCTGTCCATCCGTAACCCGTTAGCACCAGCATAAATTCATATCCGTCAATCGCCAAGTGCCGCAGCGCACCAAACAGATTTTCCAGCTCGGCCGGGTTGTCCGGCGACCCAGCTATCACCATACCTGTCAGTCGTCCAGGCACGCTGAAGCAGCCGATAGTTTCTTCAGCAAATGCGCCGATGTTTATCCGCTTGATTCGTTCGGCAAAGTGAGGGTTGGTTTTCGCAATGTTATCAGCGATGCTTTCAGCCGGCACGGTGATTGTTGAACATCGTTTCGACGAAATAGAAAGCCGCTGCCATTGTTTGCGCAGTGAATTAACCGTCAGGATATAGTGCAAATCCAGTTGCTTGGCTAATTGTTTTGCGAGTGCCGCTTTGCTTTGGCATAAACAGTGTAGGACGCTCGGCTCAAATTTTTCAAGCCGGTCAATAAGCCGTTTTCTGTTTTGACGTCGCAGCAGGGGCAGTTTAAAAGCCGGGTCTCTGATGACTTCAACCGCCCCGGAAATAACAGAATCAACATCGCAATCCGCCGGACAGACCAAAGCCACAGGAATTGATTCATCCGCCAGCCCAACAAGAAGGTGGCGTAGAAATATCGAATACTCATATATCGTGCGTTCCGATGCGAGCAAAGCCAGCCGAAGCGGCTTTGTTTCCGCCGGTTGTGGCGCCGAGTTTTCCTGTCCTTCACTCATACAAACAATATATTATCGTAAATCATCTCTTCAGAACAGCGCAATAAAAAAAAGCCCGGTCAGATACGCCGAGCTTTTTTCGGAGGAGAAGAGAAAATGTCTTTTATATGTTCAGAGGAAAACTGTTTTCCCCCTGCTGCTTTCTGTCAAGAAATACGAACTTTGGTAACTATCAAGTATTTGCCGTCCCCCAATTTGTTACCCCCATTTCACGTGTGTATTATATCACCGCAAGTTCGTAAAGTCAAGAGCAATCTCGATTTTAGTCGCTAAAACTTTCAAAAAGTTTGGCTCGTTCAGCGAAAATTTTTTATCGGAATATAAGGCCGGCAAATTTAAGTTTTCTCTGCGTCATTATCGGCCTGAGTTTTTCCATTGTTTTTTGGTACTGTGAAAATTTCAAAAATTTTTTTCCTCGTCCAGCAGTTTGTTAAGCATTTCAAGCTCTCCGGTCTTCATATGGTAACTATGTTTGGCGTCGGGGAATTGACCGTTTTCCACCTCTGCGGCATATCCCTGAAACGCCTTAATCACAGCATCGGCGAGTTGGCCGTAACTCTTGGCAAACTTCGGGCTTGGCCCTTGTGTTAGCCCTAAAATATCAGGCGCAATCAAAATCTGGCCGTCACAGTTCGGCCCGGAGCCGCATCCGATTACCGGCACATCGGAGCGTTCTGTAATGATTTTCGCCACCTCGGCGGCAGTTCCTTCGAGCAGCAGCGAACTGGCGCCGGCCTGTATCATCTGCTCGGCCAGCGCTATCAACTCCATAGCCATATCAGCGGTTGTGGCTTCAGCTTTGAATTTGCCGATTTTGCTGATACTCTGCGGCCTTATACCGATATGTGCCATAACAGCCATACCGGCATCGCTGATTGCTTTTATTACATCGAGGTATGCTTCGGTCGCTTCGATTTTGAGCATTTGCACGCCGGCCTCGGTAACGAATCGACCGGCGTTTTTAAGCGCCTCGGTTCTGCTAACCTGATAAGATAGAAACGGCATATCAGCAACCAAACACACATTCGCAGCGCCACGCCGAACCGCAGCGGTTATAGCGACCATAAAGTCCATCGTGGCCGACAGTGTCGAATCGAAGCCGAGCATTACTTGGGCAGCAGAATCACCGACCAGTATCATCTGCGTATCGGTCTGAGAAACAAGTTTGGCTGTGGTATAATCGTAGCAACTGACGGCGACAATTTTGCGATTTTGACGCTTGGCCGCCAGCAGGTCGGCAATCGTAATTTTGGTGTCCATATCGATTTTCCACAAAATAAAAGAAAAAGAAATAACAATATATTAGTTAAAATATGAGAACAAAATTGGTTTATCAAGCGTAAAATGGTTTGGTTTTTGGGCTAAACTTTGCTGTTTTTCGCAGAAACAGCGGGAAAATTTGAAAAAAAATGAGATTTTTGCGATTAAAATGTTGATTCCTGACAAGAAAAGTGTAGCTTTTTCTCAAATTTCTCTAAAGAATTCCTTACTGCTTATTCGATGAAATAGTATGAGAGGTAGTAGGGCTAAAAAGCCGAGATTTTGTTAGAGTGTTACATTTGCTTTTCATCACCCTCCTCCGAAGCCAGGTTCTGTGTTTTTAGAATCTGGCTTTTTTATGCGCACATTTCAGCAACACAGTTGGTTATGGGATGTATCGCCAATGTTAATCTGGGTAAATAGATAAAGGTTATTCTCAAGAAGCTATTGCTTTACTTCCGGGCAGGACATAATATAGTCCAGAACATCGCTTAAATTAGCTGTTGCGATGGCGACCGTACAGTCAGCGGCGCCGTAATAGAGATTAAGCTGATTGGTCTCTTTGTGAACAGTAGCTCCGGTAGGAAACACAACGTCATCGACATCGCCGACTCGTTCATAGATTTCGCGTGGCCCCAGTATCCATTCATTGCTGCGCCGCAGTACTTTCCACGGCTCTTGCAAATCCAGAAGCGCCACTCCGAGCCGGTATATTGCTCCTGCTGATGTGATGCGGACGCCGTGATAGAACATCATCCATCCTATCTCTGTTTCGATGGGCTGACAGGCCAGCCCGACTCTATGACAATCCCAGTAACCCGCTCTTGTCATAATCAGTGGTCTATGGTCGCCCCAATGCTTCAGGTCTGGCGAGAAGCTTATCCATATATGCGCCTCGCCTCGAACGATAGGACGGTGAATCAGCGCAAATCGTCCCTTAAATCTGTGAGGAAGCAGGCAGGCGTCCTTATCTTCCGGCGGCAGCAGAGCACCAAGGCGGGCAAAAGTCCTGAAGTTTTTGGTAATCGCCAGTGAAACTACTGGGCCGCCCTCGCTGAAGGAGATATACGTAATGGCAAATTGCTTCTGCTCATTGAGCCAGATAATGCGGGGGTCTTCCAGACCCCACTTTTCCTCCCTGGAACTCTGGTTTGCCTCGAGAGTCGGCGAAGGGTCAATTTCCCAGTCCGTGAATCCATTTGGACTGCGTGCCACTGTAAAATGCGAAAATCCGCGCATATCCTCAACGCGAACCAGCAGCAGCGTTTCCGAATTCAATTTAACCGCTGCTGGATTAAAAACTGCATTTGCCGGGTAAGGCCAATCTCCCGGCGTCAGTATCGGATTGCCATCATACCTTTTGAAAAGTTCGTGAGCTTTTTTCTGACGTAGAGTATTTGGCATAGTTTCAGTCCTGAAATATCAAAAGATAGTGCGACATCAGTTCTAATCGGCAGGATAAGCAAAAAGCTTAAAACTAATTTCGCTATCCTTTTACCAACTGTGTTTCGTATAAACTTTGATACAATGGACAGCTTTGTACCAGCTCTTCGTGCTGACCCTGAGCAATAATTTGTCCATCATCCATTACGACTATGAAGTCCGCTGTAATGACGGTACTGAACCTGTGGGCGATTATAAGACTGGTTCTGTGCTGCATAATTTCCTCTATGGCTCTGTGAATCTTGGCTTCACTGTCAGCGTCAACCTGGCTGGTGGCCTCATCGAAAATCAGAATCGCAGGGTTCTTCAAAATCGCTCTGGCAATAACAATTCGCTGTAGTTGACCGCCGCTGAGACCACTGCCCTGTTCGCCGATTATCGTATCATAGCCGTCAGGCAATGGAGAAATAAATTCGTGAGCAAAGGAACGCTTGGCCGCTGCAATGATTTCTTCCCTGGTAGCACCGGATTTGCCATATCCGATATTTGCTGCTATGGTATCATTGAACGTTGTTATATTTTGCGTAACCATTCCAATCTGGCTTCGCAAACTGGACAGCGTCGCATCGTGAATACTTTTGCCGTCTATCAAAATCTGTCCGCTATCTGGGTCATAAAATCTCGGTATCAAATTTGCCAGTGTTGTTTTGCCTGAGCCGTTAGGCCCAACGATAGCAACGTTATGCCCTGCTTGTATGCGAAGATTGATTCCCTTTAATACCGGCCTATCAGTCGCCGGATAGGTAAATGTAACATCTTTGAATTCGATTTCATCTTTCAAAGCTGTAAGCTCATAAGCACCGGGTTTTTCCACTTCGGGGTCTTGGTCAATTAGCGAATAGACCCGCTGCGCCGCCGCATTGGCTTGTTGAATTTTATTCCAGACGCTGCTTGTCCGCCGTACCGATTCTGCCGAGCCGCCCAGACAGAACAGCAGAGCGAAAAAGTCAGGTCCCTGCATCTCGCCTCCGAAGACCCATTGGGCCCCGATTACCAACCCAGCCGAGCCGGCGAACATCCCGAGAGCTTCCAGTATCGGGCCTGTGGCCGATTCTATTTTTGCGATTCTGAATTGCTGTTTCAATAGTTTCCGGTTTATCCCCTTAAAAATCGAGTGTTCGTACTCTTGACGGTTATAAACCTTGACCACTCGTACTGCGCCGATTACCTCCTCCAATTTGCCAAGCATCTTTGCCCAGCTTTCGAGAGACCTTTTCATAGCGCGTTTTATTTTTCGCCCGAATTTGCTTAAAATGAACACCGATACCGGCGCCCCGCACAAAAATATCAGCGTTAAATTGCGGTCTATCAGCATCGCCACACAGATAAGCCCCAGTGCCTTCAATGGCTCCCGAAGTGCCTTGCCCAACAGAATTTTAACGCCGTTGCCAATTGCTAAACTATCCCGCACAAATCGACTAACCGTATCGCTCGCTCCTTCTTTAGCAAAAAAACCTACCGGAATTTCTACGGAGTGCCGGAAGGCATCTTCTCGCAGATGAGCCAATGAGGTATACACAACCTTTTGGGCAGTGTAATCCTGATAGAATCGGGCTATACACCTGACCGCTGTAACAACCAACATCAGAAGTATAATAAATACTACGGCATCCTTCTTATTTTCTCTTGTTCGTTCCTTCGGTACAAACCTGAGAACGCTTTGTACGTAATCAGCATAAAATGGCTTCGGGCCACACTGAAGTTCCCGTTCTACGGTTTCCAATCGTCCGGATTTGTCGATTCGCCGATATTGAATTACTATCGACTCGACATTCGTTATCGTTGCCAGCTCACAAAGGAGTCTGCCGGACGGTATCTTGTCTTTGCTCTCGTGGATTAAACTGCTGCCCGCCCCCACAATCGAGTCCCCCTGTTGAAGACCGGCCTGTTCAGCTAAACTGTTTCTTTTGACTTTGGCAATCTGAAGAGAATATGCCACGTCTGGATTGTTTGGGTCGGAAAAATCTAATTGTTCCGGCACATAAAATTTCATTCCATACCGATGTGAACAGATATTCCTGTTAGCCCAGCCGTGCAGACCCTCCGACCCCATCATTACCGTCAATAGCGGAGAGATAGTTCCAAAGCTCAATCCATAAAGAATGCTTATCAACAGCGCGCTGCACGCTATCGTAATCAGCCGATGCCATTGCGGCCAAACATAACCGAATACTCGCCAAAACGCCTTCATTCGATAAATCGCTCCGGTTTTTCCAAAAGAGTAACCCGAGAACAATAGCAGACTCGCTGCTGCCGGTCAAGTCCAAAGCTTGTATTGACAAAATAGTAAAAAGTGCCTAAAGTTTGAATATAAGCCCCCAACTTTATGTTGGAGTTTTTAACCACGGTGTTTTAACACCAAAGGATAAGCCCTTC
>QNBZ01000047.1 GCA_003644295.1 Planctomycetota bacterium | reverse complement strand
GCCTTCGACGGGGTAGCCAAGGCAACCCTCTACAATGGCAAAATTGTCTTGACCGATGATACCTGCGGCGCAAGCGGTCTTGAAATTGGCTTATCTTTCACGCAGGGAAGCGGCTCGACCGCGGAGCTGACTCTTCCGACAATGGCCGTCTCGACAGAAGGCGGGACGACAACGGCAGACCTTTCAGGTTTTGCAGCTTCGGACTTTACCGAAACCCAGTCGGCTCAGGACAGCCAAATAAGGGTTGATGGTTATCCAGCCGGCAACTGGATAGAGAGAAGCTCGAATACTATTGACGATGTGATTGCCGGTGTAACGCTGCACCTGCACGACACGACCGACGCCGGCGGAGAGGAAATAACCTTGACCAGAGACATCCAATCGGTCAAGGACAAATTAGATTCGATGATTCTTGCTTATAATAGCACTGTTGAATTTATTAAGGACAAAACCGGCTACAATGAAATCACAAAAACCGGCGGTGTTCTAATGGGAGATTATGTTGTTTCGACTATGCGCTACCAGTTTCGCGAGCCGCTTATCGAGCAGACTGCTGGTTTTATAGAGGATATCGATAGCTTTTTAACGCCCGTCAATATTGGCCTTGAGCTTGACAGGGACGGGTTCTTAACGCTGGACGCTAATGATTTCGATGAAGCCATCGCCGAAGATTATCTGGGCGTTCTTGCGCTCATCGGAGCGGATAAAACCGGCAGCAGCACCAGCGATGCAGTTGAGTTCTACGCAGCAAGCAGCGATTATACGACAGCAGGGCAGTATGATGTTCAGGTAACGGTAAGCGGCGGCAGCGTAACCAGCGCTAAAATCAAACTCTCGACCGAGTCAACGTACCGTGATATGACTATCAGCGGCAATATCATTACCGGCAACAGCAGCTTTGATGATAACGGCGACCCTGTATATGCTGAGAACGGCCTTCAACTCAGCGTTGACTTAACCGCCGATGGCAATTACACTGCTACGGTTCGTGTAAAGCAGGGATTCACCGGCAAGATAGAAGACCGAATTGACAGAATGCTGAAGGCGACAGTGGGCGGCATCACAATCGACAAGGAGCATATTGACGACCAGATAGAACTGCTTGACGACAAAATTGAAGACGAACAATACCGCCTGGAGCAGAAAGAAAAAAGATTAGTACTTCGCTTTGCCCGCCTCGAGAAGACATTATCTTTGCTGCAAAACCAGATGGCCGCAGCCGGGATAACCAGCGTTTAGTATTCCGTTTTTTCCCTGTTTACTGAACGCTAAACGCTGTTTTCTTGTGTCTCAGTCGATAGACCAATGCCAGAATCTCCGCTACAGCGACATACAGCGTATCCGGTATGGGATTGCCCGGCTCGACCGTTGAGTATATCGTTCTGGCCAACTCCGGCCTTCTTATGATAGGCACGCCGTAAGCTCTGGCGATTTCCCTGATTTTCTCCGCCATAATCTCAGCTCCTTTTGCCACCATGACGGGAGCTTCCATTGTCTTCGGTTCGTAACGCAGCGCAACAGCTACGTGCGTCGGGTTCACAAGCACCACGTTGGCCTTGGGCACTTCCTGCAACATACGCTTCATAGCCATCTCGAACTGGATTTTGCGTATTCGACTTTTAACCTCCGGCGAACCTTCTGTCTGTTTGCGTTCTTCTTTTACCTCCTGCTTTGTCATTTTCAAATCTTTGATGTATTTCCATTTCTGGAAGATAACGTCAGCAAAAGCTATGACCAGAAGCGCAAGGCAAACACGGAGCATCAATCCGAATATGAGCTTTGCAGTAGTTGCCAGTATTCGTAAAGACCACGCCCATCTAAGGGTTGCGAGGGTATCGAGCTTGTCCTGAAGATAAAACCAAACGATGATTGAGACGAACAATAATTTCAATATTGATATCAAAAACCGTACAGCCGAGCGAGCGTTCACCAGCTTACCCAATCCTCCTACCGGATTTAGGGCGCCTAAGTTTAAGTTTATAGCTGCCGGTGCGAAGTTCAGGCCGCCGACGGTAATGCCGGCCAGGATAGAACCTGCGCAAAGAGCAGCGAGGATTGGCAGGGTAACAAGCACAAGGTCAATGATTTTTGTGTTAATGAAGTTTATAAAAGCGGTGTTGTTTTCGAAAATAGCCCTGTTGGATGAAACGCCTTCTTTCAGAATCACGGTAAAATATCGCATCAGCTCAGGTGCCAGAAAAGCTGTCATCGTGAGCAAAATCAGAATTGATACAAAGGACATTGCTTCCTGGCTCTGAGGTGTCTGCCCTTTCTCTTTGGCCTTTGACAGCTTCTTCGCTGTTGGCTGTTCTGTTCTTTCAGCAACCGGCTTATCCGCCATTTCAGTAGTCCATAAGCCCCCAACTTTATGTTGGGGGTTTTAATCCCTCACTGCCTTATAACGGCAGCAGTTTTCCCATCCAATCCGAGAACTCTGTTACAAATCCGCCAATAAACGGCAGAAATATCCCTGCCATTAACAATCCAAGCCCTACGCGCAGCGGCAAAGAGATAAATAAGATATTCATTTCCGGGGCTATACGTGCCAGTACCGCTAACGTAACCATTAACACTAAGAACGCCGCCAGAATTGGGGCTGACAACCTTAAACCGGCCATTAGCAGTGTTGAGCCGGCTTTAATCATTCCGTCGGCCAGAACTGATATTGCCGGGGTACTGCCTGCTGGAAACGCCTCGTAGCTCCGTGAGATAATCAGCAGAAACAGGTGATGGCCGTTTGCGCTGAGAAACAAAATTATAAAGAGCATTTCCATTAGCATACCGAGTGGCTGAGCTCTTTCACTGGTCAGTGGGTCCAAAATCTCAGCCATCGCTAGGCCCATCTGCCGTTCGATAATCCGTCCGCCGACTTTAACCGCGGCAAATACAACAGCGGCAATTAACCCCAGAGCTAAACCGTAAATGGCTTCATTACTCAGCAGCAATACCGCTCCCAATGCGGATACCTGATTGGGGTTGACAGCACAAGGAGTTATCATTGAAAAGAAAATCGCCATCAGCATAGTCATCGCAACTTTTACTCTGACAGGGATGCTTTTCCAGCTAAAGACAGGTGCTACCAGAAAGAACGCCGATATTCTTGTCAGCACCATTGCAAACCGAAGTAGTTTTTCAATCATCAGTTCCATAGGTTTGTCCCGCCTGTCCAGATGTCTTTTATTGGGAGGCGCTGTCGAGAGATTACTGCCCGATGTTCTGAATGTGGCTAAAAACTTCGTTAGTAAATCTCAGCAGCACCTGGAGCATCCAGCCTCCGAAAAGCAATGTTACTACGCCAACGGCCAGCAGCTTGGGTACTATCGTTAGTGTCATATCGCGTATGGAAGTAACTGCCTGGAGCAGTGTTACTATTATGCCAACAACCATACAGGTTAGTAGAATCGGAGCGGATAAAAGCAGAGCCGTCTCAAGAGTATGGCGACCAAGATAAAGAACGAAGCTACTGTCCATAATTCGTACCTTGCCTGCCGGCAGGAATGTCTTGTATTGCGTATATCATCAACTTTGTGCCTATTTTATTTGAATCCCATACTAAGGCTTTTAGCCAATAAGCCCCATCCATCGACGAGAATAAATAATATCAGTTTGAAAGGCAGCGAAATCATCACTGGAGGCAGCATCATCATACCTGCACTAAGCAAAACGCTTGCAATAACTATATCCACCAGCAAAAAGGGTATAAACAAAAGGCATCCTATCTCAAATGCCGTCCGGAACTCACTGATGATAAATGCAGGAATTACTATGTGCATACCAAGACCCATTGGATTGGCAGGCGGCTCGATATTAGCCATCTGTACAAAAACCGCCAGGTCAGCTTGCCGGCTCTGCCGGAGCATAAACTCCTTGATGCAATCACTGGCTCTGGTCCCTGCGGATTGAAAGTCAATCTCATCTGAAAGATAGGGTTGAACGCATTGTTTGTTAATCCTGCCGAATGTAGGAGCCATCGTGTATAGTGTCAGAAATAACGCCAAACCAATAATGGCAATGTTTGGTGGTATTGTTTGAGTAGTCAAAGCCCGCCGAATAAAAGACAAAACTATAACTATTCGCGTAAAGGATGTCATCATTATCAGCACGCTCGGCAAAATCGCCAGTCCGGTGAAGATGATTACGAGTTTGACCGGCGTTGCCCAATCTTTGCCTTTTGTCTCGGCAGCGGTTGCTTTGTCTATAACTGTCATCAAATCGCTGATACTTGGAATTGTACTCGTCGCTCGTGTTACGGGCGCCGACTCGCGATTCACTGGCTGACCGAAAGACAGAGTGGTGAGAAAAAGAGCGACAAGCATCAGGGAGAATATTCTAATATTGCCAGTCATTTAACCCTCAATTATTTCCTGCTTCCCGCGGCGTCAAATCTGCAAGGGTATCAGTTACATCAGCCAGCATTGTGACACCCTCGGATGTGCTGCCTATAAGGAGATATTGTTCGTGTATTTTAAGCAGATGTACCTGCTTGCGAGAGCCGAGGTAAACCGTTTCGACGACCCGAATCTTCTTGCCGGGCAGGTTAGTGATTTTCGGCAGAAACTTTTTTGAAACATAAATTGCCGCTGTGCCGAGAACGACAACGAGCAAAACCGCAAACATCATTTTGAAGAATAATTCCCGTGTATCAGCGCTGCCTGCCGAGCCAACGGAAACATTGGGGTCCCCAACGATTGCAGATTGCTGACTGCCGATTGCCGCTTTGGTAAATCGAAAGTCGCAAATCGCAAATCGCAAATCAGCAACGCTGCTCAACGCAACCGCAACCAGAAATACAGCGATTTTTTTCTTATACAGGGTCATTATATAATCCGGACAGCTATTTAGTGAGCAAACGGTGTGCCGAAACTTCAAAATGGCAGGCACGTCCCGTTAATCCGCCTAAAGCGGACTGAATCCCAAGTTGTCGGGAAAGAATTGAACAAGCTGTCGAAAAATTTGACAATCACAGACAAAGCCGTCTGGACGGCGAAGGTCGTCTCTGTTGGAATCTGAAATCTAATCATTTGCCCTCAGCACTGCGATTAAAATTTGCGACTGCGCAGAAGCAGGACTGTCCGGCGTTATCCAATCGCCACCGGGCCCAGCCCCCCACGAATAAACCTGCCTATCCGCTCCGGTGGGTAAGCTGGAATTTAGAAAGTCAGCGACGGCCTGTGCTCGCTTGGCTGACAGTATCCACTGTTTTTTCTCCGTTCTTTCTTGACCGGCCAAACCAAGCACATAGAGTTTGAATGCAGTCCCGACTTGTTGGGATTCTTGTTGTAAATCCAGACAGAATTGCGTTAAAAATTTCTTTGCCGATTCATTCAGGGTCGCATCACCCGGAGAAAAACGGATATTAGTTACTGAAAAATTGGTTGTTTTTGCAACTATCTGTGAAGGCATAGTTGTCATAGACCGGCTTAATTTTTTGAAAATCCGACGAATTTCTTCTTCCTTCGCATCTATACTCCTGAGCTCGAATGACTCGTCCGGATTATCTATGAAATATTTTAGTTTAATCTCGCCGAAGTCAGGCGTTACTTTTCTTCCGGTGAGCATTCCAAGTCCGAAATATCTAATGGAACTCCAGAAGGCGTCTCTACCTTCGTTAAAGAGCTCAGGGTCCTGCATATTAGCAAGGGATAACAGCATTACAAAGAATGTCAACAGCAGTGTTACCATATCTGAAAATGTAACAATATATGCAGGGACATTGGCTGAACTTTCCTCGTTATTATGATGTCTGCGGCTCAATTGTAGATACTCTGTTCCAATAAAACAATTTCAAGCATACGTTCATTCATCCTTCGTTCATCGTCCCCCGTCTCTCGCAGAGTGCTTGCTGCTGAGATGCTGAATCGGCTTTTGTCCACGGCTTGTTTTGACGTGAGATAGTTGAGCACCGCCCATGCTCGTCGCAGGCCAAGATGTTCGCTGTTGTCCGCTGAGTGTTTGTTTTCGCTGATGACTATCCGGTTGGGTGCTTCTTTCAAAAATGACGCCATAGCAGAAAGAATCCTGCGACCGCGGAACGAAATAACAGTTCCTTTGCCCCAGAAAATCCTTCCCGATGGTATCAAAAAAACTTTCCGGTTACGAAAATCCACCGGTTTTGTATCTTCTTTTAGATTGTTCTCTGTCCCGCTTGATAAAGTGGGTTTCTCACTGCCTTTGTCAATTTCCTGTTGATACATAAACTGTGGCGTATCCAGAAAGGCGTCTTTATCTCTTGTAGTCTCCGGACTGACCGAAGGCAGGGCCTCGGCGAAAATCACCTTTAATTTCCTAAAAACTTTATCATCAAAGGATGAGAAACTCAGAAGAAGCACAAAAAAGGTTAACAGCAGCGTCATACAATCGCTGAAGGTTACCATCCATTCCGGTGCACCGGCAGCTTGCTCGAGCTCAGGCTGTTTTCTGGAACGCCCCATTTAGATATTGGCCTTTACTTCTTCACGTCTGCCTTGAGAAACGAACGCCTGCAATCTTTCCCTGACAGTGGTTGGATTTTCACCTTGTGCAATAGCACAGACGCCTTCTGTAATCATTTCCATCGCGGTTGTTTCTGCTTTGGAATACATCCCTAATTTGCCCGCCAATGGGATAAAAACCAGATTGGCCGCAAAGGCCCCGTAAAAAGTGGTAAGCAAAGCTGTTGCCATTCCTACGCCGATACCGCTTGGGTCGCTTAGGTTTGCAAGCATCTGCACCAGCCCGATGAGTGTTCCTATCATTCCAAAGGCAGGGGCGGCAGCTCCCATAAATTCCAGAATTTTCTTGCCGACTGAGTGGCGCTCCTGAAGGTATTGGATTTCCAGTGACATAAGTTCACGAATACTCTCTGAATCCTGGCCGTCCACAAGCATCTGTAAGCCCTTGATGAAAAACAAATCATTAATCTTGTTAATTTCCTGTTCCAGAGCCAATGCTCCATCCCGTCTGTTAATGGCGGCATAGTTGACCATTTTCTGAATCAGCTCTGATTGGGAGGGTATCTTAGTGATTATAGTTTTTTTGATTATTGAGAATATTCCTAAAAACTGCGGCAGCGAAAAATGTATAAGAGTGGCACACAGCATTCCGCCTATGGTAATCGCAAGCGATGGAAGGTTGAAGAACATCCTGGCGCCGGTGCCGGCAACAATAGCGCCGATAACAACTATAAAACCAAAAATTACCCCTACAATCGTTGCAATGTCCATCGGGTTACCTTCATTCGGTTACTTGTTTTAGTTTTTGGCAGAAGTACGCCGCAAGTGCCGGCTCGGATGTGGTCAGCTCTGCCAACAATTTGGCCTTAGTCCTGTCGGTCATATAGTACAGAATCTTAACGGCGTCATCGCTACTGCCATTTTTAGTTTTACTCATATTAGTTAGTATCTTGCCGGCGCTGGCGGCATCCATCTTGTCGTAAGTAGCTGCTATCGATATAAAGTTATTCTTTTCGGACTCGGCTATCTCAATCCTACTTTTATTCAGCTTGTCACGTTCACTTTTGAGACTGGCAATAGTTGAAGCAAGCTCTACTTGAAGGTTATTAAGTTTCTCGGCGTCCTCTTTTAATATATTTTGAGCTACTTGTAATCTCTGTTCCCGCATCTGAAGCTCCTGTAGCTTGTTGTTATACTGGTTTATCTTTTCCCGCACCTCATAAACAAGACTCTCAAGTTGTTTTTCAGTCATAGCACTTTTAGCTGATGTTTCTGTGCTGGTCGTTGTGGTTGTTCCTGTCAGAGTCGCAGCGGCACTGTCCCCTTCCGGTTGTGGCATCATCAACTCTGTTTGTTGACTGGCAGGTGTTGAGCCGCCTGTGTCTTGTGGAGTCGTTTTTTTAGTAAGCCATGCAAAGGTGAACATTCCTGCGAAGCTCACTAATCCGGTTGCTGCTGTTATTATTATTGTTTTTTTATTCACTGCCTTATCTCCTG
>QNBZ01000046.1 GCA_003644295.1 Planctomycetota bacterium | reverse complement strand
CAAAATCTGCAAATTCAATCCGCCGCAGGCGGACTAAACAAAACGACAACCCCGCCGAATCCGCCCAAGGCGGATATTCGATAAATCGGGGGGCAGATAGAGAATTAGTGGATTAGTGATTAGTGAATTAAAAGAATCCCCCAATAGGGGAAATATAAAGACAACCCCCTGCGGTGCAGGGGGCTAACATAATAAACCCTGCCATAGTGATGGCAGGGCTAACCGATAATGAGAACCCTGCCCCCGCCAGAAGACGGCGGGTAAACAAAATGAAATACGGCCCCGCCCACAGGTGGCGGGGCTAAACAATAACTGGAATTACTTTTTTTGCAGGTAAAGCAAAAAAATGATTATTGATTATTGGCAATTGATTATTGAAGCAAAAAACGCTATATGGAATACAAGATGCAAAATACGATTACATTAGGGAGATAAGATATGGTGAAATCAGAATTAGTAAAATTGCTCGCTTCGAGCGATTGGCTGGCAAAAACATTCAATTACGAAATCATCAGGGGCAATGCAATCTGGAGATTCGGACTTATTCTGCTTGTGATGCTGACGACAATGGCCGCGGGGCGAGTCGCCCAGTTCTTCATTAACAGTTATGCCCAGCACAGAGACAAAAAAAGCGGCGCCGCCGTCCTGACCCTGTTTTTACGATGTTTGACCAAGCCGATTTCGGTAGCGATTTTCGCTTTAGGCCTGTTTATCTGTGAGATGCTCCTGGTCTTCGGAGACGAAGGTATCAGTGCATCCATTGAGATATACTGGACGAAAGCGGTCGAAGCGGTCGCCGCTATTGCGTTTGCTTATGCGTTGTACCGATTAGTAGATGTCATCGAGTATTATCTCCAGCGATGGACGAGCAAAACGAAAACCAAATTGGACGATATGCTTGTTCCAGTAATCCGCAAGTCGCTGCGTGTTACTATTGCTATTATAGCTGCGCTTTGGATTGCTGATGGTATTTTAGGAGCCGAGATAAGAGCGATTTTATTAAGTGCCGGTGTCGGCGGTATAGCCATAGCTCTTGCGGCCAGGGATACGATAGCCAACTTCTTTGGCTCGATAACAATTTTCGCCGACAGGCCTTTTCAAATCGACGAGCTTGTAAAAATAGACGGCCATTACGGCCCGGTCGAGGAAGTCGGCTTTCGCAGCACACGAATGCGAACATTAGAGGGACACCTCGTAACCGTCCCCAACAGCATAGTCGCCAACTCGATTGTCGAGAATGTGGGCAAACGTCCCTTCATCCGCAGAACTTCCAATATCACCATAACCTACGATTCGGGCCAACAAGGAGCGAAGCGAGCGGTCGAGATTATAAAGGAAATTCTGGCCGACGTGCCGGAGATAAATACCGACCCCGATAAGCCGCCGAGAGTGTATTTTAATGATTTCAACGACTGGTCGCTGAACATTTATATGAGCTATTGGGTCAAGCCGCCCGACTACTGGCTGTATCAGCAGGTTAATGAGCGAGTCAACCTGAAGATGATGAAACGCTTCGAAGCCGAAGGCATCGAATTTGCCTTCCCGAGCCAGACGCTTTACCTGAAGAAGAACGACAATGCGTAGTACCGAAAATCGCACTGCCGTCCGAATCACTCCCAAACAGCGCCGCCGAAGTATGCGCTACGTCTATATCTGGGCTGTACATACCCTTATTGGAGCTATCTGTATAGGCGGTAACGTCTTGACCCTTGTTGCGCTGAAACTCGGCGCAACTGAAGTATTTCTGGGTATGCTCAGTTTTGCAATGTTCGGCCCTTGGGCGTTTGGCATCTTTACGATGTCGGCTATCGAGAAACACGGCAAACGTAAAATTCTTATATTCTGGTTGGTAGTATCTACGCTTTTCATCATTCCACTTTTCTTTTTGCCGTTTCTGGTGAACCGCTGGTCTGCAAATGCGTGCCTTATTTTAATCCTCACAACGATATTTCTTCGTACCGCCGCTGATGCGCTCGGACACACCGGCTGGTTTCCGCTTTTACAGGATATTGTGCCACGCCGAATAACCGGAAGGTTCTTTGCCAATCTGCGGGTAGCGTGGCAGACGTCCAGCTTTATAACTTTGCTTCTGGTTGCGTGGTTTCTCGGAAAAGAGCCGGACTGGTGGAAATTTGAGGTTATTTTCATAGTCGCATTTATCGCTTTCACTATCAGATTGCTGACCGTTTTTGGTATGGCGGAAAATCCCGTTCCACAAGCCGTTTCAAAAAAGCTCAGCATATTTGCAAGATTTCGCGAAGTCCTGCGGGCAGAGCAATTGCGTCAGCTGGTTCTGTACATAATTAGTTATATGTTCGCACTGGTAATAGCCGAGCCGTTCAAAATCAAATTCCTCAAAGACATCGGCTACGGCGACGGCTTCATTCTTGCAGCGACTTCGATGGTAGCCCTGGGAGCAATCGTTTCGCTGCGATTCTGGGGAAAACTGGCCGATAAGTTCGGCAATCACTCCATCTTCAGTATCTCCCATATCGGGATAGCGGTATTTACAATGTTGTGGCTCTTTGTTGGAAAGAGTGCCTTTAGTGCCGTTTTCGTATTCGGATTGTTCTTCTTCTGGAGTGTATTCAACAGTGGCAATGGAATCGCACAGACCCGCTACATTATGCATGCTGTCCCTGCCAACAAGCAAAATCAAATCAATATCATCAACGTCATCGCAATTATTACCGTCGGCATAGCGCCGCTGTTTGGCGGACTGTTTCTCAAATTAACAAACAACATCAGTTTTCAACTTTCCGCAAAGACAATTAACAATTATCACTTTCTTTTTATTATCTCGGCGGTGATGTTTATCCTGCCGCATTTGCTGCGAAGGAAGTTGAAGTCGAAGAAGGACACTCCCACGATGCAGGTGATAGCTTTTGTTACGCGCCCGCTGCGGAATATGTTCGGGCCGTTTATGGGAAGTACAAGAAGAAACGCCCGTCGCTGAAAGCCCGGCGGACGATTATTTCTCAGCCTTCTCGGCTCTGGTGTAAGTAATATCAGGCCCGCTGAAATTAGTTTCTCCGAATTGCTTTTGCTCGATTTCAGACATAGTCGGCTGTTTGATAATCCAGGGCGTTACGAAAACAACCAGTTCGCTTGTAACGGTGTCTTCGCCATCGAATCTGAACAGGATACCAGCCAGAGGCAAATCGCCGAGCAGCGGTATTTTATTGGTCTGCTTTGTAACTTCTTTCTTGCGAAGTCCACCTAAAACAACGGTCTGGCCGTCCCTGATTAGCAATGTTGTGCTGGCCTCGCGTCTGTCAACTACCGGCTGGGGATACTCCCCTGCGGTTTTGCCGACCTCTACCGTGCCTGTCTGGACACTGAATTCAGGATTCAGTTGGAGTTTTATCATTTTGTCCCGTGTAAAATGCGGCTTAACTTCAAGTTTGACGCCGATTTCCCTGAAGTTGGTCGTGCCCATACTGCCGCCATCGGATGTCTCGGTAAGCTCTATGTAAGGTACTTCAGAAACTATCTTGATTAGGGCGGTCTCATTATCAAGCACCAGAATCCTCGGATTGGCAAGCAGCTTGGCATTGATAACATTCTGTTGAGCTTTTAATACCGCATCGACGTCAATAGCCGGGTTGAGCCAGCCAACTCGAATAGCGCCGGATGTACCTGATGTTTTGTTGGTTGCTCCGCTAAACAGCCCGGTAATAAACGGGTCAATTCTGCCGCTGCCGGGGTTTGTGCCTACTCCCATTATTCCGCCGGCAGCGTCATAGGTGGTATTTCTGCCGCCCTGCCATTCGACGCCAAGGTCGAGTCTGTCCTTGCTGGTTATGTCGTAAATTCTCGCCTCAACCAATATCTGAGGGGTCATACGGTCAATTTCGTCAATAAATGTGTCTATCGCCTTGATTTTGGCCTCGGTATCGGTAACGATTATATTGCTGGTTTCTTTATTGGATGATATCGAGCCGCGACTGGAGATGAAATTCTTCAGCGACTCTTCCACCGCTTCGACGTCTGCGTAAGTAACCCGATAAATTCTGCTGGTAAGGGAGCTTTCACCCTCGGCAATCTCTTCGAGCGGAGCTATTCTTATCATATTCTTACCCACTACATAGCCATAGTCGTGGGCGGCGAGAATATTTTCCAGTGCCTCTGCCAGCGGTACATCCGTAAGAGTAGCGGTTACATTTCCGGCAACCTTTGGGCTTATGATTATATCCACGTCCGCCTGCTCGGCCATCATTCTTATTACATCCTCTATGGGCAGATCTATGAAATCGACGCTTATCTTTCTCTGCATCTTTTGCTCAAGCGTGGTCAGAACCTCTTTCTTCGCAGCGCCCTTATTAGGGTCATCGGCGGCGGCAGCGGTGCAGACCGTTACAGCAAGTACAAAAAGTGTCAGGAGCTTTCTTCCACTACGTTTTTTCATAAAACACATCACTCTTAAAACGATTGTTCATTGTTCATTGTTTTTTGTTCATCGATGAACAATCAACTATGAACTACGAACTAATTTAACGCTGCACCTTTTGCGTCCACTTTTTTCCGTTCATTTCAAACTCAACACTGTTTCTGTTTATTTTTGTGATAACCGCACCAGCGACCTTGTCGCCCTCGCGGCGTATTTGAGAATCAATAATCGCAGACGGGTTATCTTCGCTATAAACAATACCCCTGACAATCAGATTGCCGTCATTGATTCCGCTCTTTGCCGAGCCGAACTGCATAGGGTCGCGAAGCGTTGTCGGATAAAGTTCCGGAATTTCCCAGTTAATTTTATCGCCGGAATCGACAACAGCCGAAGAAACTTCTGTGCTGACAGTCCGTGCCTCTGTCGTCCCCGGCCAATGTGTGCTGAAGAGCCGAACGGACACAAAAACCAAGGCAATAAAAAGCAACGGAATCAGCAGCGCTGCTGTCTTTTGCCCTACACTTCCAACGCTATGTTGCGGCGTAAAGAAATTGTCGCTTATCTTTTTCCATATATTTGCTATTGCTATTATTCTCATTTCCAAATAATCAATAATCGATAATCATTTTCTTTTAGCTGTCCTGCTGCTTTCTGACAAAGACCGACAGAGTCATACTTACCCGATGGGCTGAACCATCGCTGTCCGAGCGGGTTATTGCGAATTCATCTACAAAGATAACCGGCCGATGCCTCTCCAGAGCGTTCAGAAAGCTGGCAAACTGGTTAAAATCACCGACAGTAAAAGCGACGTCAAAGCGGTTCTCGCATATATAGTTGCAATCGGGAACGGCTGAGTCGCCGGCAGCGTTCTCGGTTTCGATACTAAACGAAGTAATTTTTCTCTCATTAGCAAGTTGGCTTATATCGAATGTTAAATTAGCTGAATCTTCGAAATCAACGACAAAATCTCTTAAGTTGTTCCGCATAAGTTCGATTTGTTCATTTAACTTTAGCTTCGTTCCTGTTCGAGTTGTTTGCAATGCGGAATTGTAAATCCGTTCCTTTTCAGCAAGCTGTCTTTCGATACGATTTTTAGTTTTTTCCTGTGGGGCCAGCACAAGAATATAGCCGAGCAGGAACAATATAAAGCAGCCCGACCATATTAAAACTATTGTCGTAAGATATTTTTTATAAATCGAGTTCATAAAAAACTTTCTATAATTCCGGCTTGAAAATGCAGTCCATCTTATAAGAAACAACATCCCTTCCGTTGAATGTATCTGTTTTCTGCGAAACACGGATGTCCTCCAGCTTTGGCCCGAGAATGCTTGAAAAGCGAAGGCGTTCCCGAAAGTCTCTGACCGCTCCGTCGCCGTCCCAGCGTGAATTCGCTATGACGTCCATTTGCAGTCGGTTCACGGGGACAGTAATCTCAGCCGCTTCCGCTGCTGCATCTTCTCCGCCGGTTCTTCTTTTAACAAAATGCCGCCTTACTTCAAGACCTGTCAGGGCTGCTGAATCCGGGATGTTCTTCGCTATTGTCGCCAAAACAGGCGACCATTGAGTATGTCTGATGATGGAAGACGATACTTCCGACAAGCAGTCGTTGATAATATCTCTGGTTTTCTCAAATGATTTGCACACTTCCACGGCATCGAACAGCTCGTCAATCTTTTCCTCATAATTGGCTGTTGCCTGCCTTTGTACGGATATAGTGATTCTGTCGTGCAGATAACTACCGAGCATTGCTATAGCAATAATCACAGGCACAGCAAATGTTACTGATGTGATAGCCAGGCCCACAGGCCTGGTCTTTGCCGGAATGCCTCTGCCTTTTAATAAATCTATCCTGAATATCATCTCGTATCCCTCATCGCAAGGCCGGCTGCCACCACCATCGCAGGGCCGTTCTTGCGCAGCGTATCCTGAACGGTTGCGCTGTTACAGCCCATTTTTTCAAATGGATTCCACGGAACTACGTCCACGGCAAGCTGTTCATCCATCAACTCCGCAAAGCCCTTAGCCAGGGAAAAACCGCCGCATAAAAACATCTCTTTGACAGGAGGCGATTTCGTCTGGGCTGCGTAGTAGCGCAATGTTTCAGCAACCTCTACAATCAAATTTTTACAGGCAGCGGCCAAACTATCACCAAGTTCTAATTGGTATTCACTTGAAACTTCGTTTCCGAACAGATTTCCGCGAACAGTTTCTTTGGAAATATAATTGTCGGCTGCGATTCTGTTAATAATATCATCGCCGCCATACACAATGTCGCGAATAAATGGTAAATCGTTATCGTCCATAATCGCCAGATTTGTATAAGAGCCGCCTACGTCCAGGATTGCCGTAGTCCTGCCGGCTTGGCGTGCCCCGCATTCACTAAAGCAATTCAAAAGCGCCAATCCATCCACGTCCGTTATAACATCATTAAGACAAGCTCCTTTAGCAAGCTGACTTTTTCTTTCGAGCAGCTTATTCGTGGCCGCTACCAAAATACCGCTGATGCTATCGGCCCGGTTTGGTATCAATTGATAATCGACTGCGCTCTGGTCGATGCCGAACGGGCAGACCTGCTCGGCTTCAAGACGAACAGCTCCGTCTATCTCGTTCTGCGGCAATACAGGAAACTCGAAATAACGCACCGCCGTTTCCGGGCCGCACACACCGCAAACCGCTGATTTGGTCTGAATTCCTGTTAACTCGAGGCAGTCGCCAATTGCCTTGACAGTGTTTATTTCTTTGTGATTATCATCGTCTTCATCGGCGCCGGCGATGTCAACTGCGCCAGCCGCCGTAACCGTCCAGCCGGCGCCGTTTTTGTGAAGTTGAACCATTTTTACTGACGATGAGCCAATGTCCAACCCTGAAACTTCATCCTGTCTGATACTGAACAGTCGCTTCCAGTTCATCTCTTTCAATGCTTTAATCATTGCTCTAATATCGGCTTGAAAGGATGGCTGTTTTACGTGGAAATACCAATATATGAGCGCTAACAGGGCGGTTTAGCTATCTTAAAACTACGCCCTATAAGCACTGGCAATTTGGCGTATAGATAAGGATTTTAAGTATCTTACAAGCGGGACTTACAGACGATGATGTTTTAGTTCGATGATTTTCGATGGTTATCGGTTGTTATCGCACAGGTTGTGCCAGCAGAGGTTTTACTGGTACAGGTTTTACCGGTACAGGTTTTGGCGGTACAGGTTTTGGCGATATGGAAGGTTTGTTTATCCACTCCTGCCACCGCTTTATTGCGTAGGACGTATCTGTACTGCTGGCGATGCCGGCTCCTCCGCTCAGGGCGTAGTCATAGTGAATATCGCCATTGCCGAACTGTCTAATCCTCCTTGCTGTAAATGCGCCATAAAGGTCGTTACCGCCGGTAGTCTGGAGATAAAGATATGCGTTAGGGGTGTAAACCGTTCCGTAGAATTCCTGCGTAGAGCCGATTCTGTATCTGCTGCTGGAAGCTCCGTATATTTTAAGATTTTTAGCTTTCTTCGTGCGGTTAATGAAGTTAACAAACTTAGGATTCCTTGATACAACCCTTCTTCCCAGATAAAGTGTCAAGGAACTGTCTTTCTTTACAACTATTGCAGCTTTTGTAAGGTATGT